>DATEJJ010000998.1:0-6345 GCA_035278125.1 Rugosimonospora sp. | reverse complement strand
CTGGTCAAGGCGGTCGGCGGGGGCGGTGGCCGGGGCCTGCACCGGGTGTACCGGCCGGCCGACCTCGCGTCCACTGTGGACCGGGCGGCGGCCGAGGCGCACGCCGCCTTCGGCGACCGGCGGGTGTACCTGGAGCGCTACGTGGAGTCCGGCCGGCACGTGGAGGTGCAGCTGCTCGGCGACGGGCAGCGCACCATCCACCTCGGCGACCGGGACTGCTCGGTGCAGCGGCGGTACCAGAAGCTGATCGAGGAGGCGCCCGCCCCCGACCTGGACCCCGCGCTGCGGGAGCGGATCCGGCGGGCGGCGGTCGACTTCGGCGCGTACCTGCGCTACCGCGGCGCCGGTACGGTCGAGTTCCTGGTGGACACCGCCGCGGGCGAGTTCTTCTTCCTGGAGTGCAACGCGCGGATCCAGGTGGAGCACGCGGTCACCGAGGCGGTCTGCGGGGTGGACCTGGTCGCCGAGCAGCTGGCCATCGCCGACGGGCTCCCCTTGCGACTGTCGCAGGAGGACATCCGCTTCGACGGGCACGCGGTCGAGTGCCGCATCAACGCCGAGGATCCGCGCGACGGTTTCCGGCCCGGTCCGGGTACGGTCACCGGGGCCTGGTTCCCGGCCGGGCCGGGCATCCGGGTGGACACCCACATCCACGCCGGCGCGCGGGTACCGCCGTTCTACGATTCGCTGCTCGCCAAGCTCGTGGTACACGGCCGGGACCGCACCGAGGCGCTGGACCGGATGGCGGCGGCCCTGGCGCGCTGCGAGATCCGGGGCGTACCCACCACGGTGCCGCTGCACGCGGACCTGGTGACGCGGCCGGACTTCCGGGCGGGAGCCGTGGGTACCGGATGGTTGCGCACATGAGCACGGTCGAACTGGTCGACGTGTCGATCCGCGACGGCAACCAGAGCCTGTGGGCGGCCACCGGCCTGTCCACCGGGCAGATCCTGCAGATCGCGCCGGTACTGGACCGGGTCGGTTTCCGGGCGCTGGACTTCACCTCCAGCACCCACATGGGCGTGGCGGTACGCACCTTCCGGGAGAACCCGTGGGAGCGCATCCGGCTGACCCACGCCGCGATGCCCCGTACCCGGCTCCAGTTCATCGGTACCGGGCTGCGCTTCATCTCCTGGGAGCGGCTGCACCCCGACATGCTCCAGATCGCGTACGACCGTCTGGTGGACTGCGGGATGAGCCGGTTCGTGGTGCTGGACCCGATGCACGACATGGACGCGGTACGGCAGACCGCGCGGATGATCCGGCGGGCCGGCGGTACCGAGATCGTGGGCGCGCTCACCTTCACCCTGAGCGAGGTGCACGACGACGCGTTCTACGCCGGGCTCGCCGGGCAGCTGGCCGCCTGCCCCGACATCGACCGGGTGTACGTCAAGGACCCGGCGGGCCTGCTGCACCCCGACCGCGCCGGTACGCTGCTCCCCGCGGTCCGCACCCGGCTGGGCGGCAAGCCGCTGGAGCTGCACTCGCACTGCAACATCGGGCTGTCCCCGGTGACGTACCTGTCCGCCGCCGCGCTCGGGGTACGCGCGCTCCAGGTGGCCTGCGGGCCGCTCGCGAACGGCTCCTCGCTGCCCGACGCGCAGCGGCTGGTGGCCAACCTGCGCGCGCTGGGGTACACAGTGGACATTGACGACCGGACGCTCGGGCTCGTCGCGGCGTACTTCGAGCGGCTGGCCCGGGCCGAGTCGCTGCCGCCGGGCACGCCGCAGGAGTACGACGCGGCGTTCCTGCACCACCAGGTGGCCGGGGGCGTCATCACCACGCTGCGCCGGCAGCTGGCCGAACTGGGCCTGGCGGAGCGGTTCGAGGCGGTGCTGGCGGAGACGGCGCGGGTACGGGCGGAGCTGGGGTACCCCATCATGGTCACGCCCTTCCCGCAGATGGTCTGCACCCAGGCGCTGTACAACGTGCTCGGCGCGCAGCGCTACGCGCAGGTACCCGACCAGGTGATCCGGTACGCGCTGGGCAGCTTCGGCCGCCCCACCCGGCCGATCGATCCGGCGGTGGCCGACCGCATCCTGTCCCGGCCCCGGGCCCGGGAGCTGGCCGCCGAGCCGCCCCCGCCCACCCCGGACGAACTGCGCCGGCGCTTCGGTGCCGGCATCCCGGACGAGGAGCTGCTGCTGCGCGCCACCATGCCGGCCGACCAGGTGGACGCCATGCTCGCCGCCGGGCCGGCCCGCCGCACATACCACCCGGAACTGCGCGGCGTGCTGCGGCTGCTCGCCGAGCTGCGTACCCGGCCGAAGGTCGCCGACCTGGTGGTGGAGACGCCGGACCTGCGCCTGGAGCTGCGCGGTGGCACCTGACCCGGCCGCGCGGCTGCGCGCCGCGCGCGGCTTCATCCTGGACATGGACGGCACCCTCGTGCTCGGCGACCGGCACAACCACGGGCTCAAGCCGCTGCCCGGCGCGCTGGAGTTCACCCGGTGGCTGACCGCGCACGGCCTGCCGTACACGATATTCACCAACGGCACCACCCGGCCGCCGCGCGGCTACGCCGAGGAGCTGCGGGCCGCGGGCTTCGAGCTGCCCGACGGTGCCCTGATGACGCCGGTCAGCAGCGCCGCCGACCTGTTCCGGCGGCGCGGGTACCGGCGGGTGCTGGCGCTGGGCGGCGCGGGCCTGACCGGGCCGCTGCGCGAGGCGGGCTTCGAGGTGGTACCGCCGGCCGGCCAGCCGGTCGCCGACGCAGTGCTGGTCGGCTGGTACCGTGAGTTCACTATGGACAGTCTGGAGGCGGCCTGCCACGCGGTCTGGCGGGGTGCCGGCCTGTACAGCGCCTCGCAGGCGGTCTTCTTCGCCACCGCGCAGGGGCGCGCGCTGGGCACCTCGCGGGCCATCTCCGCGATGATCTCCAGCCTGACCGGCCGGCGGACCCAGGTGGTCGGCAAGCCGTCGGCGCACGCCCTGCACGGCGCGGCCCACCGGCTGGGCGTACCCGTCGAGGCGCTGGCCGTCGTGGGCGACGACCCCGAGCTGGAGGTGTCGATGGCGCACCGGGGCGGCGCGCTCGCGGTCGCCGTGGCCACCGGGCTGGCCGGTGCGGAGGCGTTCGCCCGGCTGCCCGAGCCGCGCCGGCCGCACCTCATGCTCGGTGGCGTCGACGAGTTGCTGGCCCGCTGCCGGGCCGCGTACCGGGAGGAGCCGTGATGCGCGCGATCGTCCAGACCGAACTCGGCGGGCCCGAGGTGCTCCACCTGTCCGAAGTGGACCGTCCGGTACCCGGGCCGACCGAGGTCCTGGTGCGGGTACGCGCGGCCGGGGTGAACCCGGTGGACTGGAAGGTACGCCGCGGCGGCGGCTTCCTCGGCACCCCGCCGTTCACCGTGGGCTGGGACGTGAGCGGCGAGGTGGTCGAACTCGGCACCGGCGTGACCCGCTTCGCGCCCGGCGACGAGGTGTACGGCATGCCGCGCTTCCCGCGCGAGGCCGCCGCGTACGCGGAGTTCGTCACCGCGCCGTCCCGGCACTTCGCGCGCAAGCCGGCCGCGCTGGACCACGTGGGCGCGGCGGCTCTCCCGCTCGCCGGGCTCACCGCGTGGCAGTCCCTTGTGGACACCGCCGGCATCGGGCCGGGGCAGCGGGTGCTGGTGCACGCCGCCGCCGGTGGCGTGGGCCACCTCGCGGTACAGATCGCCAAGGCGCGCGGCGCGTACGTCCTCGGCACGGCCAGCGCGGCGAAGCACGAGTTCGTCCGCGGTCTGGGTGCGGACGAGGTCATCGACTACACCTCGGTGGACTTCGCCGTGGCGGTCCGCGACGTGGACGTGGTGCTCGACACGCTGGGCGGCGAGGTGACCACCCGGTCCCTGTCCACCCTGCGACCCGGCGGCATCCTCGTCCTCATCGTGGGCGCCGGTGCGGCGTCGACGCTGGCGCCCGCGGCGGCGGAGCGCGGGGTACGCGTCGCCGGCCTGCTCGTGGAGCCGGACCACGCGGGACTGGCCGAGCTGTCCCGGCTCGTCCAGGATGGACAGTTGCGCCCGGCGGTGGCCGCCACGTTCCCGCTCGCGCAGGCGGCACAGGCGCACGAACTGGGCGAGACGAACCGGACCGCCGGGAAGATCGTACTGGCGAACGCCGGCTGGTAACCGCTCCGACAAGCTACGCGGTTACGCGACCAGCCGGGACACAGTGTCGTGCGTGCGGCCGGACCGGGGCAGCGGGTGCACGACGCCGCGCGCCGCCACGTACGCGGTGTGCCCCGGCGCCGCCGCCGTGGCACTGTACGCGATCAGGCCGCCGGGCAGGTCGCCGCCTGATCGGGGAGTCAGTTCCAGCCGGTAGTCGTGACCGCGGAACTGGCAGGCGGCGACCTGCACCTCGACGGAGCGCGGGCCGGGCGAGGTCAGCTGGAGCTGGTTCGGGCGCAGCAGCACCAGCGCCGACCCGCCACCACTGTCCACTGTGACCGGTAGCGGTCCGAACGCGGTGTCGGCCTGCCCGTCGGCCAGCGCGGCGGGCACCAGGTTGGCCTCGCCCAGGGTACGCGCGATGTCCGCGTCGACGGGCTGGTGGTAGAGGGCGTCGGGGCTGCCGGCCTGCACGATGCGGCCACCGCGCAGCACGGCGATGAGGTCCGCCACGGCCAGCGCCTCGTCCACGTCGTGGGTGACCAGGATCCCGGTGGTCCGGGCGCGGCGCAGGGTGTTGGCGACCTCGGCGCGCAACTCCGTGCGCAGCGCCGCGTCCAGCGCCGCGAACGGCTCGTCCAGCAGCACCAGGCTCGGCTGCGGCGCCAGCGCGCGGGCCAGCGCGACGCGCTGCTGCTGGCCGCCGGAGAGCTGGTGCGGGTGCCGGTGCCCGAACCCGCGCAGCCCGATCAGGTCGAGCATCTCCGGCACCCGGTCGCGGCGCGCCCGGCGGGGCAGCCCGAAGCCGATGTTGGCAGCCACGCTCAGGTGCGGGAACAGGGCCCCCTCCTGCGGTACGTAGCCGATCCGGCGCCGGTGGGCCACCACGTGGGTACCCGGACCCTCCAGCGTGCGACCGCCCACGACGACCTGCCCGGCCGCGGTGTGGTGGAAGCCGGCGATGACGCGCAGCAGCGTGCTCTTCCCGCACCCCGAGGGTCCCAGCACGCATGCCAGTGACCCGTCGGGCACGGTCAGGTCGAGTCCGGTCAGCACCGGCGTCTGGCCGTGGCGCGCGTGTAACCCGGTGATGGACAGGCCACTCATGAGACTCTCTCCTCGCTGGAGCGTGGGGTACCGAAGGTGCGGCGGGTCAGCATCAGCACGGCCGGTACCGACAGGGCGGTCATCAGCACGGCGTACGGGGCGGCGGCGCCCCACGCCAGACCGCTGGTGTAGACCCAGAACTGGGTGGCCAGCGTCTCGGTGCCGGTGGGGCGCAGCAGCAGCGTGGCGGTCAGTTCGGTGCTGGCCGTCAAGGCGACCATCGCGGCGGCGGCGCCGAGCCCGGGCAGGATCAGCGGCAGCGTGACCCGGGCGAGCACCAGGAACGGGCGCGTGCCCAGCGATCGGGCCACCTCCTCGACCCGGTGCGGGACCTGGGCGAGCGAGGCCCGTACCGCGGTCAGCGCGAGCGGGAAGAACAGCACGGTGTACCCGGCGACGAGCAGCGGCGGCTGCTGGTACGCGGCCGGGGCGTAGCGGATCGCGAAGAACACCAGCGCCAGCGCGATGGCGATGCCGGGCAGCGCCCGGGTCAGGTAGACGGCGCGCTCGACCGCGTGGGACACCCGGGTGGGGTGCCGCCACGTGTTCAGCGCGACCGGTACCGCCGCCGCGGTGGCCAGTCCGGCCGCGGCCAGCGCGTACCCGAGCGTGGTCGCGGTCGCGCCGAAGATCGACGCTGGGGGCAGCGTGGTCGAACTGCCGCGCAGCAGCCAGTACCCGAGCGCGAAGAACGGTACCCCGAGCGTCACCGCGACCACGCCCAGCATCCCGGCAACGGCCGGAATCCTCAGGCGCCCCAACGGTACCGGCGCGGCGGGGCGGCCGGTGGTGTCCTCGCGTACCACCCGGCCCCGCCGCCCGACCCGGGCCTCGGCCGCGAGCATGAGCAGCGCGAGGGCGATGAGGATCAGGGTGAGCATGGCCGCGGCGGCGATGTCGAACGCCGTCTCGAACTCGGTGTAGATGGCGGTGGCGAAGGTGGTGAACCGCAGCATCGCGAACGCGCCGTACTCGCCCAGCAGGTACAACGAAACCAGCAGTGCCCCACCCGCGAGCGCCGCGCGGGCCTGCGGCACGGTGACCCGCCACAGGATCGCCCACCGGCCGCGGCCCAGGCTGGCCGCGACCTCCTCGGCGGCGGCGTCGGCCCGCCGCAGCGCCGCCGCGACGGGCAGGAACA
>DATEJJ010000997.1:0-2500 GCA_035278125.1 Rugosimonospora sp. | reverse complement strand
CTCGCGCCGCGCCTCGTCCCGTTCGGTGTGCGCGGCCGCCACGTGGCTGGCCGCCTCGGCGCGTACCGCCGCCACCTGCCGCTCCACACCGGCCGGACTCAGCTCCGCGTGCAGCGCGTCGGCCAGCGTGTTCGTCGCCAGCTCCAGCCGCTCCACCAGCTCCCAGCTGCGGGCCACCTGCCCGGCCAGGCCGGGGGAGGTGCGTTCCCGCATCCGGCCGTTGCGCGCGCTGCGCTGGCAGGCGCCGTCGTTGTCGCGGCAGTACCGGAACGGCCGGCCGGCGCTGTCCCGCTGGGGCACCGCGCGTCCACAGTAGACGCACGGTCGGGTGCTGAGGGTGTCCACGGGATTCATTATCGGATTAGTGTTGCCGATAATCCAATAACGACGCGGATTGCCGCGCATAATTCCGGTTATGCGCGCCAGGAGGATGGTTCCGTAACCGGAACCGATCCGGCGGACCAGGAGATGGTCAGACAAGGCGTGGAGGCGGCGCTGGAGACCGCGGTGGCCGGACTGGACGGCTTCCGGGGTTATGCGGCTGAGTCGAGGGACCGCTCGATCTTCTGGACCTCGGCGATCTGGAAGCGTTCCCGCATCTGGTCCAGGCCCTTGAACCCGGTGACACTCTGCAGGATGTGCCGCGCGTTCGAGTAGACGGCCGGGAGCTTGCTGAGGGCGCGGGCGATCTGCTTCAGTACCCACGTCAATTCCAGCTGGGCCTGCGCCGCGACCGCCGGGGTCATGGTGCCCGCTGTGATGATGGCCTCGACCAGGTACCCGCCGAACGAGCCGACCAGCAGGTTGATCAGGCCGACGATGGTGCCCTCGGCGAGGGCCGCCTCGGCCTGAAGGCCGTGCAGCGCCTCCCCGGTGGTCTTCAGGTCCGCCACGAGCGCATCGAGTTCGGTGAGGTAGTCGCTGAGGATCGGGAAGAACCTCTCCGCCTGCGGATCGGTCCACTCCGCGCGCAGCGTGGCGGTGGCGGCACACAGCTGGTCGATGACGGTGACGGCGTCGTCGTGCGCGTCCTGCCACGCCTCGACGGCTCGCCGGATCTCGTCCGGATCCCCGGTGAGGCGCTCCAGCGCGTCGAACGGGTTGGGTAGGCCGGTCTGCTGGCAGACCCAGGTGAGCAGCCGCTTCTCCACGCCGGTGATGCCCATCAGGTGCAGGTGCGGGTGCGGATCGTCGAGCTGCGGGAAGCACCGGGCCGCGAGGTGGTGCAGTCTGCTCTGTTCCCGCGGGCCGGCGGGCTGCGGCTGCTTCCCCTCGGGTAGCGCGGCGGCGCGGGCGATCCAGGCTTCGATGCTCGGCGCCTGGGCATCCGGTTGGGCGAGCGCCGCCGCCGGTCGCACGTTGTCGCGCAGTTGGCGTAGGTAGAGGATCCCGCCCAGCCAGGAGAGCACGACCACGGTGGCGATGCCCAGCCCGATGACGAGTGTCGCGATTGGACTCACGGCTTGACCCGCGCGATGTGGTGCCCGCCCGCCAGGCCCGTGATGAAATGCGCGAGTACGGCACGGGCCTCGTCGAAGTTGCGTCCCGTCTCCGGGAGCCGCTGGTGGTAGGCGTCGTGGACGGCGCGGGCTTCGAACAGCTTCCCGAAGGCGGCGTCGTGGACGCTGGCCGCGACGAGCCGGTCACGGGCGGCGAGCAACACCCCGTCCGCCTCGCGCAACCTTGCGATGAACTCGGCCACCGGTTCCGCGGTCGCACCCATTGTCGCTCCTACAACACGTCGTAGCTGTTGCCCGAACAGGCTACCCCTGGGCCGCCAGCCCCTACGCGGTCACAGGATGCCGGCATTCCTCCCAGTTGACCCGCGCCAGGTCGACGTGGCGGCGCGCGATCGCGTGGAACTCGTGTCCACGACCAGCGTCCGGCGCCAAGGGTCCATCGAACCGTACAAAACCCCTATGGGTCGCGTAGGAATTTAGAGTGGTTGCATGATCTCTGGAACGCAACCGGCCGCCGGGGCGCTGCCCTCCCTGGCCGACGTGCGGCAGGCCGCCGTGCGGATCGCCCCGTACGTGCGGCGTACCCCGGTGCTGGAGGCCACGGTGGACGGGCGGCGGCTGACCCTGAAGCTGGAGCAGTTGCAGCTGACCGGTTCGTTCAAGGTGCGGGGTGCGCTCAACGCGCTGCTCGGCCGGGCGCAGCGGGGACCGGTGGTGACCGCGTCCGGCGGCAACCACGGGCTCGGGGTGGCCGCGGCGGCGGGGCTGCTCGGCGTACCGGCGACGATTTTCGTGCCGGAGTCGGTACCGGCGGACAAGCGGCGGCGCATCGCCGCGACGGGCGCCCGGCTGGTGCACCACGGCAGCCGGTACGCGCAGGCCGCGCAGGCGGCCCGGGAGTACGCGGACCGGGAGGGGCTGTCCTACCTGCCCGCGTACGACGACCCGCAGGTGGTGGCCGGGCAGGGCACGGTGGGGCTGGAGATCGTCGAGCAGGCGCCGGGGTGTGACGCGGTGGTGGTGGCGGTCGGTGGCGGAGG
>DATEJJ010000996.1:0-4915 GCA_035278125.1 Rugosimonospora sp. | reverse complement strand
AGCCGCAGGTGGAGGTCCAGGCATGAGCGTCCTCACCACTGTCGCGAATGGACAGTCAACCGCCGTGGCCCAGCCCTGGTGGGTACGGCTGCTGCGCGACCGCCGCCTGCCGGTGCTGCTGACCACCGCGCTGCTGCTCATCATGTACGGCGCCGGCGCGTCCCGGTACCAGTACGAGAACTTCGTCAGCATCCAGGTGATCTACCAGCTCTTCATCGACAACGGCTACGTGCTGGTGGCCGCGATCGGTGCCACCTTCGTCATCCTGACCGGCGGCATCGACCTGTCCATCGGCTCCATCATCGGGTTCACCTCGATGCTCACCGCGGCGCTGATGACCAAGGCGCACCTGCCGCTGCCGCTGGTGGCGCTGATCGCGCTCGCCGCGGGCGCGTTCGGCGGGTTCCTGATGGGGTACGTGATCCACACCTTCCAGATCCAGCCGTTCATCGTGACCCTCGCCGGCCTGTTCCTGTTCCGCGGCCTGTGCCTGGTCATCGACAAGGAGTCCATCGCCATCAACGACCACCTGACCAGCCGGCTCGCCGGGCTGCAGGTACCGCTGCCCGGCGGCTGGGTGTCGCTGGCCGGGGTCATCTCGGTCGGGGTACTCGGGGTCGCGATCTACGTGCTGCACTTCACCCGGTTCGGCCGGCGGGTGTACGCGCTGGGCGGCAGCGAGCAGTCCGCCCTGCTGATGGGCGTACCGGTGGCGCGCACGAAGATCGCCGTGTACACCGTGAGCGGGTTCTGCTCGGCCCTGGCCGGCCTGCTGTTCGTGCTCTACACGCAGTCCGGCGACCCGCTGCACGGCGTCGGGCTGGAGCTGGACGCGATCGCCGCGGTGGTCATCGGCGGCACGCTGCTCACCGGCGGCTCCGGATACGTGATCG
Organism: Rugosimonospora sp.; assembly: GCA_035278125.1. Lineage (GTDB taxonomy): Bacteria > Actinomycetota > Actinomycetes > Mycobacteriales > Micromonosporaceae > DATEJJ01. Next base: position 4,022 of record DATEJJ010000996.1, on the reverse strand, counting down.
GCACGTTGCTGGGCGTACTGATGCAGGGGCTGACCAAGACGCTGATCAGCTTCGAGGGCACGTTCAGCTCCTGGGTGGCCCGGATCGCCATCGGCGTCCTGCTGTTCCTGTTCATCCTGCTGCAACGGGTGCTGGTGACCCTGCAACGCTTCGGTCGGCGGTAATGGGAGCGGAGCGAAGCGCGGCGCCGCCTGGACGGAGGCGGCACGCTCCGCGACCAACGGCGGGCGCTGCCGCCGGAGGACGGTGGCGCACCAAAGCGCTTCGCGGAGCGACCTGGTAGAACAGTCCGGTGGGCGAGGAGCTTCGGGAGCGCGCGCAGGAGGTGCTGGAGCAGCTCGCCGGCACCGGGGCGCGGCTGCGTGAGGACCAGTGGCAGGCGATCGAGGCGCTGGTCGCCGGGGGCCGGCGGGTACTGTGCGTGCAGCGTACCGGCTGGGGCAAGTCCGCGGTCTACTTCGTCGCCACCGTGCTGCTGCGCGAGCGCGGCGAGGGCCCGACGGTCATCGTCTCGCCGCTGCTCGCCCTCATGCGCAACCAGGTGGAGGCCGCGTCCCGCGCGGGCATCGCGGCCCGCACCATCAACTCCGCCAACCTCGACGAGTGGGACAGCATCGTCGTCGACGCGCACGCGGGCGAGGTCGACCTGCTGCTGATCAGCCCGGAGCGGCTGAACAACCCGGACTTCCGCGACACGCTGCTGCCCAAGCTGGCCGAGACCGCCGGGCTGCTGGTGGTGGACGAGGCGCACTGCATCTCCGACTGGGGCCACGACTTCCGCCCCGACTACCGGCGCCTGCGCACCCTGCTCGCCCGGCTGCGCCCGGGTACCCCGGTGCTGGCCACCACCGCCACGGCCAACGCGCGGGTCACCGCCGACGTGGCCGAGCAACTGGGTACTGAAGACAGTGCGGCGCTGGTGCTGCGCGGGCCGCTGGACCGGGAGTCGCTGCGGCTGGGCGTGGTGGAGTTCCGGGACGCCGCGCACCGGCTGGGCTGGCTCGCCGACCACCTCGCCGAGCTGCCCGGCTCCGGAATCATCTACACGCTGACCGTGGCCGCCGCGCACGAGACCGCCGAGTTCCTGCGCGCCCGGGGCCACGCGGTCAGCGCGTACACCGGGCGCTCCGAGGACGGGGAGCGCCGCGCCGCCGAGGCCGACCTGCTCGCCAACCGGCTCAAGGCGCTGGTCGCCACGTCCGCGCTGGGCATGGGCTTCGACAAGCCGGACGTGGGCTTCGTGGTGCACCTGGGCGCGCCGCCCTCGCCGATCGCGTACTACCAGCAGGTGGGGCGGGCCGGGCGGGCGGTGGACCGGGCCGCGGTGGTACTGCTGCCCGGGCGCGAGGACCGGGCCATCTGGGCGTACTTCGCCTCGCTCGCGTTCCCGCCGGAGGAGCAGGTACGCGCCGTGCTCGACGCGCTCGCCAGCGCCGACCGTCCACTCTCGACACCCGCGCTGGAGGTACGGGTCGACCTGCGCCGTACCCGGCTGGAGCTGATGCTGAAGGTGCTCGACGTGGACGGCGCGGTACGCCGCGTCTCCGGCGGCTGGGTGTCCACCGGCGCCGACTGGGTGTACGACCGGGACCGGCTGCGCCGGGTGGCGCAGGCGCGCGAGGCGGAGCAGCGGCTCATCCAGGAGTACGCCACGCTGGCCGGCTGCCGGATGGAGTACCTGCGCCGTTGCCTGGACGATCCCGCCGCCGTCGCATGTGGACGGTGCGACAACTGTACCGGCGAGCCGTTCCCGGCCGGGGTGTCCGCGCCCGCGCTGGCCGCCGCCGAGGCGTACCTGGGCCGGCCCGGGGTGGAGGTGGAGCCGCGCAAGATGTGGCCGACCGGGCTGCCGGCGGTGGGGGTACCGCACACCGGGAAGATTCCCGCCGGCGAGCTGGCCGAGCCCGGCCGGGCCCTGGGGCGCCTGTCCGACCTGGGCTGGGGCGAGGTGCTGCGCCGGATGCTGGCGCCCGACGCGCCGGACGGCCCGCCCAGCGCCGAGGTGGTGGCCGCCCTGGTTCAGGTGCTCAAGGCGTGGGACTGGGCGCGCCGCCCCGCCGCCGTGGTGAGCATCGGCTCCGGCCGCCGCCCGCTCCTGGTGCGCGGGCTGGCCGAGCGGATCGCCGGGATCGGCCGGCTGGACCTGCTCGGCGAGGTACCGTCCCCGGCCGGTGGCGGTACCGCCCGGGCGAACAGCGCCCAGCGGGTCCGCGCCCTGTACGGCGGCGTGGCCGTCCCCGAGCTGCTGGCCGCCCGGCTGGCCGGCCTCACCGGGCCGGTGCTGCTGGTGGACGACCTGGTCGACTCCGGCTGGACCATGGCGCTGGTGGCCCGGGCACTGCGCGCGGCCGGCGCCCCGGCGGTACTGCCGCTCGCCCTGGCCCTGTCCGCCTAGAAGCTTTCAGCAGACTCAGGCGTCGGGCAGCCGCCAGTCCACCGCCGGCAGGCCGGCGTCCGCGAGCGCCTTGTCGATCGCGCTGAACGGCCGGCTGCCCAGGAAGCCGCGCGGGTTCATCGGGCTCGGGTGCCCCGCCTCCAGGACCACGTGCTGCGCGCCGGTCACGAGGGCCGCCTTGCGGCGGGCGTACGCGCCCCAGAGCACGAACACCACCCGGTGCGGTACCGCGTCCAGCGCCCGGATGGTGGCGTCCGTGAACTCCTCCCACCCGGCTCCCGCGTGCGAGCCCGGCTTGCCCGCCCGTACCGTCAGCACCGCGTTGAGGAGCAGCACGCCCTGCCGCGCCCACGAGGTGAGATCCCCGTGCCGGGACACCGGTACGCCCACGTCGTCCTGCAACTCCTTGAACACGTTCCGCAGCGAGGGTGGTACCGGCACCCCGGGCCGGACGCTGAAGCTCAGCCCGTGCGCCTGTCCCGCCTTGTGGTACGGGTCCTGCCCGAGAATCAGTACCCGGGTCGCGTCCGGCGGGCACAGCCGGTACGCCGCGAACAGGTCCTCGCGTTCCGGGTACACCGTCTGGCCCGCGTACTCGCCCGCGACGAAGGCACCCAGCTCAGCGGTGCGCGCCGCGTCGAGGTGCGGCGCCAGGGCGGTACGCCACGCGTCGGGGAGCGCGGTCAGCAGGTCCATGCTGGCTGAGCCTACGCAAAACACCGTCCTTCCGGGTGAACCGGTGCGGCGCGCCGGACGTGTGCCTGGTGCTCGGCATCCGACATGCGGAAGGAGTGGGGTTTCGTCGTGGGCTCGACTCTGGTACTCAGTACTGCGGATCTACTCAGTACTGTAGATCAGTCGGTGGCGGATCCAGTGTCGATGCCGGGGAGGCCGTGGGTGAGCATCGTGGGGCGGTGGTCGCGGCGCGACGACCGGGCCAGCGATGAGGCGCTGATCCGGTTCCTCTACGAGGAGCATGGTCGAGCGCTGCTCGCGTACGCCACCCGGCTCACCGGAGACCGCTCCGCCGCGGAGGACGTGGTGCAGGAGACCCTGCTGCGGGCCTGGCGGCACGCCCGTGACCTGGTCGACGAGAAGGGTTCCGTGCGCGGCTGGTTACTCACCGTCGCGCGGAACATCGTCACCGACCGGCTCCGGGCGCGCGCCGCCCGCCCCACCGAGGTCGCCGAGACTCCCACCAGCGGGCCGGTGGAGCTCGACCACGCGGACGCCGTCGTCAACACGATGGTGGTACTCGACGCGCTGGAGTCACTCTCCCCGGAGCACCGGGACGTCCTGGTGGAGCTTTATTACCGAGGAAGGAGCGTCGCCGAAGCAGCGGAGGCACTCGGCGTGCCACCGGGTACCGTGAAATCCCGGTCCTACTACGCCCTACGCGCGATGCGCGCGACGCTCAGCGGGTCCGGCACGGAGGCACAGCGATGACCCACAGCGCAACGTGGCACGCGGGCGAGATGCTCGGCGCGTACAGCTTGGGTGTCCTGGAGCCGGGCGACGCCCGTACCATCGAAGATCACCTGACCGGGTGCGTGCAGTGCCGCGCCGAACTGGCCGAACTGGCCGCGGTGGCCGGCGCCCTCGGCGACGTGCCGCCCGAGGCGTTCCT
>DATEJJ010000995.1:0-6943 GCA_035278125.1 Rugosimonospora sp. | reverse complement strand
GCGACCAGTCACAGCAACGGCTGGATGCCTACCAGCGGCTTGAGAGCGAAGACTAATTCACATATTCAAATTCGGAGAAGGAGCGTCAGGATGCATCAAGCTATGCATCGACACATTTCGTTCACCCCCAGAGACGGCCTCAACGCCCACATCTGAACTCCGCGAAGATTCGGGATACATCAGGCGCTGCATCGACACCATGCGTTCACCTCTCGACGTGGACCGATCGTCCGTTCTCACTGTTGTGGGTGCAGCGCATACCGCACCGCCAGGATTGTCGCCTGCCACGTCGCGCGTAGGAGGCGGAACAAGATCGCACCAGTCTTCGGTGATGCCAGCAAATGCCGCACGTTCGCAGGTGTAGCCGCACTCCTGCTGCCCACGAATGGGGCACCTCTCGAAGTGATATACCAGTTCTCCCATTACCGCTTCACCCCACTACTGTCGTCAAATGGAGGCGCCTTTTGGGTTAGCGTCGCGCCTACCGCAAAGGATCTCCCGGATGCGTTTCAAAAACAACCCGATCGGCAGAGGGCGGCTCTCGCAGGCCCGATCGGGGATGTCGTTGGGGGCCAGGGGGATGACACAGAGCGGCCGGAGCGCGGTGAGCACCTTTCTAGGTCGAGGTGTGTCAGGTCCCGGTCCTCCATCTCCCAGGCGTGGTCGAGCATGTGCCAGGCACACCGCCGGATCAGGAACTGCAGCGCCCAGGACCGCGCCGGCTCGGCGCGGGTGTGGTGGGCACGATCCCCCCGACGACGGCATCCCGGTAGGCTCGACGGGCCTCGGCATCGCTGACCGTCTCCGGCGGGACCTTCACGCCGACCTTCCGCGCGAACACGCCAAGCTCCGCGCCGTTTACATGCCAGACGATCTGGTCCCGCTCGCGGCCGCCTCGTCGAAGCTGCTCCAGCAGGCCCGCAACAGCGCGACCTGCCGCTCGCACTCGACATCGGTCATCGGGCCGCGCTCGGCCACGGCCGCCCTGCCCGACCCGCCGTAGAAGTCGGTCATCCCGATCCCGTCGCACCGCTCAACCACTTCGAACCCACCCGTACCCCGGAACTGGGCGCCGAAGCCGCCAACTCGGCGACCCTGGCGTAGTGAGGTCGATACGCGGCCAGAACCGCCAGCACGTCCGCACCGAACCGGGCGCTGCGGTCCCATCCCGGCCAGTCAAAGGCGCAAGCCACCACCCGATTCGTCGTGCCCTGTTCGAGCATGACACGAACCGGATCGGCCATGTCGAATACCGTACGACGGTCGCCCACCCAGCGCGGGCCCGCGGCTGCCCGTCCGGTCGGTAGTGGACCGCCGCCGAGCACTGGTCGTCACCAACGACGCTTCGCACCGAATTCACATGGGCAACGTTCACAGCGCAGCAACCTGGTGTGCCCCAGACCCTGATCAATCGGCGCCACTGTGGTGAGATCACTCCCATCGCTGCGCGCCTCCTGGGCCAGGAATGATGCGTCATTTGGGCGGCGGAGATCCCGGCAACGGGTGCCCGGAACCGACGCGCGGACATTCGTCCTCTGTCGCACCCTCCGCTTGTCGCCATGCCCAGGGCTGGCCTAAATCGGCCGCCTGGGTAATCATGACTGCGTGTCCTGGATCCGCCGCGTTCTCCAGTCACCGAATCGGGTGTGGGTGGGTCGGGCCTTTTTCACTGCCGTGCTAATGGGAACGGCCGCTTACCTCCTGCTGGGTCCGCCCGGACGGCTGGATACGGCCGACAAAATCGCCAATATCGGTTCCCTGATCCTGGCGGCCGGGACCCTTGTCCTCAGCATGACCCCGACCCGCGCGGTTTCCGCGAACGAGAGTTCAGACGATCTTGTCGTCGCTCGTCTGGCCCGGCTGGTGGAGCGGCAGTGGGCGCGGGAGGCGGCGGTGCGGTTGATGCGCCGGCCGCAGCCATTGGTCGTGGGATGGTCGTCAAGCGCGCGGGCGGTGGCATGCGCCGCTGAGGGTTTCGGCCATGGATCGAAAACCCACGGGACCGTCACCGAGCTGGCGGACACCTTCTGCGGGTTGCCGGTTGGTCGGATGGTGATCGTGGGATCAGCGGGTTCCGGGAAGACCGTGGCGGCGTTGCTGCTGACCCTGGATCTGTTGGCCTCGCGCCGGCCGGAGGAGCCGGTGCCGGTTCTGCTCCCGGTGTCCTCCTGGGACCCGGGTGAACACCTTGAAACCTGGCTGGCGCGCCGGCTGGTGGAGGAGTACCCGACGCTGACCGATCCGCGTCGCGACGAGCCGGACCTGCTGGCCCGGTTGGTCCAGACAAGGCGGATTTTGCCGATCCTCGACGGCCTCGACGAGATCCCACACCGCCACCGGGTAGCAGCGATTGCCGCACTCAACACCGTCCTGCCGGGCGGTCGCCTGGTACTGACCTGTCGCGTCGATGCCTACGCCGAGGCCGTCACGGCCGGGGGCACCCCACTGGACGACGCGGCGGTCATCGAGCTTGAACCGATCACGGCTACCGCGGCCGCCGCCTACCTACCGGCGGGGCAGATCGACGGCGCCCGCCGTTGGGCTCGCGTCGTCGCTGAGCTGCATCACTGTCCCGACGGCATGCTCGCGCACGCGCTGTCCACGCCGCTGATGGTCTACCTGGCCCGCACGATCTACACCGCGCCGACCACCAACCCGGCCGACCTGGCTGACCCGGTACGGTTCCCGGACCGGGACACGATCGAGGACCATCTGCTCGATCAATACCTGCCCGCCGTGTACCGCTCAGCCATTCCGACAGACCCCGCCGGCGCCGGCCCTACACCGGCACGCTACGACCCGGACCAGGCCCAAGCCTGGCTGGCGTTCCTCGCGACCCAGCTATCCGAATCAGCCGGAGGGGACCTCGCCTGGTGGAACCTCCCCCGCTGTGTCCCCCGGTGGCGCCTGATCGCCGGCGCCACCGGGGGACTACTGGCGGCCGTCTTCGCCGGCCTCCCAGCGGCGACTGCTACCGCACTGGTCGCCGGACCCGGCTGGGGACTGTTCACCGGGCTCGCCACCGCCCTGCACCTGGGCACGATGTGCGGATGGGCCTATGGTTCGCATCGCTCGGCCTTCGGTGGCCGCCCCCACCGCACGCGGCTGCGGCTACGAGCTGTCCTGCGTCCCACCCGAGCCAGCCTGGTCCGCGGCGCGCAGTGCGCCGTTGTCATCGGTCTGCAGGTGGGTGTATTCCTCGGCCTTGCGATCGGGTTCCGGCACGGCGTCAGCGCCGGAGTCCGCTACGGCCTCATCACCGCCCTGTGCGTCGGGCTGCCCGGTGGCGCGGTCGAGTTTCTCGCCCAGAACATGAGCGGACTGGCGAGCGAGACCGACTGGGTCAGTCCCCGCTCCAGCCTGGCCGGCGACCGCACCGCATGCCAGTTGCACGCCGGCGTCGGCGTGGTCATCTTCGGGCCCACGTTCGGGCTGATCGTCGGCCTGCTCACCAACCCGCTCAACGGCATCATCGCCGGCTCGGTCAGCAGCATCGGCGCCGCGGTGGTCGGTGCGATCCTCACGGGATTCCGGCCTGAGCAAATGCCCGGCGCGGGCCTACGCTGGGTGCCGTTCACCATCGCCCGGATCTCACTGGCCGTACCACGGCGACTCCCGCTGCGCCTGTTCCGGTTCCTGGAGGACGCGCACGCCCGGGGCGTCCTGCGCCAGACCGGCGCCGTCTACCAATTCCGCCACGCCCGCGTCCGCGAGCACCTCGCCCTCAACCCACCACCCGGCCGATGGCAGCCTCCCACCGCCATGCCTACGCCACCGACCGACCCGGCGGCCGCGGCCAGGCTTCCGGCACAACATCAAACCGCCCAATTCGGCGTGAACCGGTAGGGTTCTGCTCGCCAATCTTGTCGCAGAGGCACAGGCGAGCGGGGCGGTGCGCGGTCCAGCAGGGGATGTCGGCCTTGCGCGCGTGACCGTGGTGGTGTCTGCCGTGGGGCGTGTGCGCTATAGATAAGGATCTCGATGGCCAGCCGTTGTCAGTTTTTGCTGACATGGTCCCGACCGGTCCGGGTAGGCCCGCGCTGTCGGCGTACGCCTTCGGGTGCAGAGCCAGGTACGCCTGATGTACACGGGATCGGGACGCCTCGCGCTTCGACCCGGCGGCGGCTACCGGCTCGATGGCCTCCGGTCTTCTGCTGACGCGGTGTCATCGCCTGAGACTGGTCTGCGGCCAGACAACGGGCCGATCCGGAGGCCGCCCGGGTGACGTCACCCGAACTTCGTCCATTGCCCTTCAGAGATCACTTCGACGCAGCCGTCGACAACCGTGATGGCTGTCTGTTCGTCGATGGCGTAGGCCGGGGCGCCGATGTCGGCGGCCCAGCGTTGCGCGTCGGCCGGAGTGTTGGTGGGGAAGAGGTTGAGGTGCGGGAAGATCGAGAAGTCGACGACTCCGAGGGTGCGGTCGTCCGGCGCGGCCGGCCACTCGACGAAGTAGTCGCCGATCCGGGGCGTCATCACCATGCTCCCGGCGCTGACGCCCACCCAGACCTTATCGGGCAGCGACGGCAGCAGATCGGCCAGGCCGGACTCGCGCATCCAGTGGCACAGGTACGTCGCGTCGCCGCCGTCGACCAGGAGCACATCGGCCTCCCGAACCCACGGGATCCATCGCTCGGCCCCGATCGTGGGCAGTGCCGTGAGTTCGAGGACCCCGAGCGACGCCCAGCCGAGGCCGGACAGGTACCTGAACCGGGACTCCGCGGCTACGAAGGCCCGTACCGACATCGGGCCGCACATCGGGTGACCCCATTGTGCTGTCGGGACACACAGCGCGCGGCACTCGGCGATCGGCTTGCCGAGCAGCTGCACGAGCGCCGAGTGGATGCTGGGGTTCGTGACGCCGCCTGAGGTGAGCAACAGCTTCAAGGTGCCTCCGAGATCCACGCGCGCAGGTGAATGCTCTTCGTGAGCAGAGACCGAGCCGGGACTCATGGTAGTTCGGGCGTCCACTGTCGGACGACCCCCGGTTTGCCCTCGGCGATTGCCCTGCATCTGGTCCTCATACGGACTGCCCGTGTACCCGGCGATGTGCGCAGGATGCACACGCCCGAGCAACCGCCATGGGAAACCGAACGATCCAGCGCCGCATACATCACGCAGTGTATTCAGTGATCGGTGGGTACCGCCGTCACCTCGCCGGACTTCACGGTCACCGTCGCGTGGAACACGACGAAGGGCGACCCAGCAACCCGGCAGCAGTGGCGGTACCCGCTCCCGATCGCATGACCAGATCAGTCACGCACCGCTCCGTCGGGCCAGATCACCGACACCGGTAACCCAGCCTTCCGGGCGTGCGCCACGACATCCGCGGTACCGCCGAACGATCGCGCCGGCAGCCCGTCCCAGACCGCGACGAGCAGATCAGCACCGTCGACCATCTGCACACTCGCGTCCATGTGCGACTCGGCCGTGGACTCGACGTGGCCGAGGCGGTGCACGGCGATCGCCCGCCTGAGCAGCTCGTCGTATTCGGCGTGGGCCGACTCGGGCAGGGCGTCGCGGTACCGCTGGGCCGGCACGAAGACCTCCAGCTTCCCGCCGGCGTCCAGCACGGCGCGGGCGAAGACCTGGTCGGCGCCGTCCGCGAGGCACGACAGGCCGACCAGGGCGCCGTCCGTGGAGGCGGCCAGCTGTTTGCGGATCTCCTGGTCGACGTAGGTCTCAACCTCGGGGGCGAGCCCCCGGTGGCCGCTGATCGCGATTCGGGTCATAGGTCGTCTCTATACACGCCGTGCAGGCGATCATCCAGCTCGGCCGTGACGCCGCCGAGGTTGCCCAGCCCGGAGCGGAAGTCTGCCACCGCCCGGACTACCCGCTCCGACCCGAAGGCTACGTCCGTGTCGAACGCGGCTACCGCCACCGTGACGGCGCGCTCGACCTGTTGCCGGGCGGCCAGGGCATGGGCGCGTTCGACGTCATGGGCAGCGCGCTGCTTCTCCGACCGGCTCGCGGTCGCCGCTACCTTCAGCGCCGTCTCCGCGGCACGCCAGCGGCCCAGCTTCGCCTCCGCGGTCGCGCGGAACGCGGCCAGCTTGGGCGCGTCGAACCGGAACAGCCACGGCCACACGGGCTCGTCGTCGCTGGCCTTCACGAGACGCCGCTCCGCGTTGTCCAGCACTGAGAGCGCCCGCTGATCCTTGTAGTGCGCCCGGGCAACGGCTTCGATCGCGTCCAGCCACACGTGCGCGATCAGGGGCGCCGACCGGGGCAGGCCGCGCCGGGCATCGGCGAGCAGGCGCAGGCCCTCGGTCGGGTCGCCGGAGCTGACCGCGAAGTTCCCGAACGATGCCTGCATGTACGCGGGCAACAGCGGGTGCCCGGTCGACCGCGCTTCCTTCACGGCCAGGCGGTAGTGCCGGCGCGCGTTGGCCCGGTCGTCAAGGTCCATGTAGAGCCAGGCGGCGAGGCCGGCGGACTCGCTGGTCATGATGGCCAGCTTCCGGCCGCTGCGTCCCACCTCGGCTCGGGCGCGCAGTTGGCGGACGAGGGTGAGGTGCGCGGTTGCCGGGCCGATGAGTAGCCGCGAGGACACCCGGTGCTCCAGCCGGCGGTAGGTGGCGGACAGCACCATCAGGAGGTGCTCGTCCTCGGCATGTCCCAACGGCACATCACCCTCGGCCGTGCCGACCAGCGCCAACCCGGAGACGCCGAGCGCTCCTCCGAGTAGTTGACGGCGATCCGTTGCTATCTCCTGCTCTCGATCTAGTAAACCGGCCAATGATCTTGGGATGCCCAGCCCGTCACAGATCATGCGGACGGTCTGGATGCCGGGCTCCGTGACGTGCCCGTTCAACAGGCGGGATATGTGCGGCTGCGAGACGCCGGTTGCCGTCGCGATCGCTGCTCCCGTGGTACCGGTCTCTTGCATGACCAGGCGGAGCACGGTGGACCAGTCGCCCAGGGCAAGGGCGCGACGGAACTC
>DATEJJ010000994.1:0-2923 GCA_035278125.1 Rugosimonospora sp. | reverse complement strand
CGGTCGAGCCGGCGGCGACCGGCACCTGGCTCGGCGCGGGTGCGGGCGCCTCGTGTGCCGGCGCCCCCTGGCAGGCGGCCAGGCCCACCGGCGCCAGCAGGACGCTCGCCAGGACGATCCGGCGGAGCCGTTGCCGTGCGGTACGCCCAGATTCCACCAGTATCGCCGTCACGCCATCGATTGTAGGGAGCCCGGGCGACAGAAACGGGCTCCCGGCCATTGGTTCTCAGTTGTTCATCGATCGGGCACTGGACCATGCCGGCCGGCCACCGCAGACTGTGGTTCGGCATGCCCGCGCCTGGATACTCCTGCCCCGGTCGCACGGGGCACTGGGCGCGCGGTGACGGAGCTGACAGGGGATATGACGACCGGCCGGGATACAGGCAGAAGATTTAACGGATTGTGGAGCGCCCGCCGCGTGCTGGGCGCGGCCGCGTTGGCCGCCGCCCTGGCGGTCGGCGGCGCCGGCTGTGGGTCGGCGCCGAACCGGCCGGCCGCCGCCAAGGGTTTGGCCGTGCCGTCCGATCAGGGGGGTACGGGCGGCGGCGGCCCCGCGGCGGGCGCGCCGGACACGGTCGCGAGCCAGGCACTCCCCGGCATGCCCCCGCTCCTCAACCCCACCGACGTGTACGCCGCGGACCGCCCCAACGCCCTGTCCCCCGCGGTCCGCACCGACGTGCACCGGGTCTACGTGCCCAACCACGGCTCGAACACGGTCACTGTCATCGACCCCGCCAACGGCCGGATCCTGCAGACCGTGCGCGTGCCGGCCGGCCCCGAACACGTCGTGCCCTCCTGGGACCTGCGCACCCTCTGGGTCAACAGCGACGACGGCAACGCGCTGACGCCCATCAACCCGGCCACCGGAGTGTTCGGGCGACCGGTGCATGTGGACGATCCCTACAACCTCTACTTCACGCCCGACGGCAAATACGCCATCGTCATGGCCGAACGCCTGCACCAGATCGTCTTCCGCGACCCCCGCACCATGACCGTCCACAAGGTAGTCCCGGTCAACTGTGCCGGCGTCAACCACGCCGACTTCTCCCCGGACGGTCGATACTTCATCGTCAGCTGTGAATACTCCGGCGACATCATCAAGGTTGACACCGCCGCCGAGCGGATCATCGCCCAGCAGCGCCTCCCCGCCCCGCACCCGATGCCGCAGGACGTGAAGATCTCCCCGGACGGGCGCACCTGGTACATCGCCGACATGCAGACCAACGGCCTGTGGCTGCTCGACGGTGCGACGTTCGGCAAGCCCCGGTTCCTGTACACCGGCAAGGGCGCCCACGGCCTGTACGTCAGCCGCGACTCGCGCCAGCTCTACATCGCGAACCGCGGCGAGGGTACAGTCTCGGTGCTCGACTTCGCCACCAACAAGCTCGTGGCCAAGTGGCGCATCCCCGGCGGCGGCAGCCCCGACATGGGCGGCCTGTCCGCCGACGGCACCCTGCTGTGGCTCTCCGGCCGCTTCAACGGCGTGGTCTACGTCTTCAACACGGTCACCGGCCGGCTGGCGAACACGATCCGCGTCGGCGCGCAGCCGCACGGCCTGTGTGTCTGGCCGCAGCCCGGCCGGTACTCGCTCGGCCACACCGGCATCCTGCGCTGACCCATCCTGCCAGTTCTGCGCGGATTTGTGGCTAAGGCTTGTTTGATGTGGCCTTGTCCGGGATATCTGCGGGGCAAGGGGGTGGGGCACCATGCCAGACGAACACGGTACCGCCGCGCTTGTGCGGGGCCAGGCGGGTATCGGGCCGCTGCTTCGCTCGAAGCTGGAGCTCCCACCCCCGCCGCCGGGACTGCTCCCGCGTCCGCGCCTGTTCGCGCTGCTGGACGCCGGTGTCCAGGGGCCCGTCACGGTGGTGGAGGCGCCGGCCGGCTGGGGCAAGACCGTGCTGCTCAGCTCGTGGGTACGGGAGCGGCACCCGGCCCGCGCGGCGTGGCTGTCGGTCGAACCGGGCGACACCCAGCCGGCCGGCGGGCGGCTCTGGCGGTACCTGTGCGCCGCACTCGGCGCGCCGGTCAACGGCGGGGGCGACGCGTTCCTGACCCGGTTGGCCGCGGCGCTGGCCGGGCGGAGCGAGCCGGTGGTGCTGGTGCTGGACGACTTCCACCACGTGGCGGACGATACCGTGCCGCGCGGGCTGGAGTTCCTGCTGCGGCACGCGCCCGGCGCGCTGCGCCTGGTGCTCGCGTCGCGTACCGAGCCGCCGCTGGCCCTGCACCGGTGGCGGGTCCGCGGCGAGGTGGCCGAGCTGCGCGCCGGCCAGCTCTCGTTCACCGACACCGAGACCGAGCAGGTGCTGGCCCGCGCCGGCCTGGCGCTGCCGCCCGGGCAGCTGGCCGAGTTGCAGGCGCGTACCGAGGGCTGGCCGGCGGGGGTACGCCTGGCGGCCCGCGCGCTGCACGACCAGCCGGACCCGGTACGCCTGGCCACCGACCTCACCGGGGACACCCCGCCGGTCGCCGACTACCTGGTCGCGGAGGTACTCGCGGACCAGCCGGGCGAGGTGCGGGACCTGCTGCTGTGCACCTCGATCCTGCGCCGGGTCTCGGCCGACTCGATCGAGGCGCTGACCGGGCGTACCGACGGGGAGCGGGTGCTGGCCGGGCTGCGCCACGCGGACGGGTACGTGGTGCCGCTGGACGCGCGCCGGCACAGCTACCGGCACCACCGGATGTTCGGCGAGATGCTGCGCGCGGAGCTGCACCGGCAGGCGCCGGAGCGGGTACCCGAGCTGCACCGGCGCGCGGCCCACTGGTACGCCGCGCACGACCTGCCCCGCGACGCGCTGCGCCACGCGCTGCTGGCCCGGGACTGGGGCCAGGCCACCGCGGTGCTGGCCGACGGCTGGGCGGACGTGCTCGCGCACGGTGGTGCCGGGGGATCACAGCCGGAGCCGGGTTCTGGCGGAGG
>DATEJJ010000993.1:0-2072 GCA_035278125.1 Rugosimonospora sp. | reverse complement strand
CGGTACTCGCCCGGGCGCTGGACGGTCTGACCGCCGCCGAGCGCGCCACACTGCACCAACTGCTCGGCCGGGTGATGGCCGGGGTGGTGCGGGACAAGGAGGGCGGCGCGTGGATCTGCCGCCTGTGCGACCTGCGCGCCTGCGGCCGGGATGAGGGCCACTGCCCGACCGCGAACGCCGCCGCCGCGAAGTACGGCCCGCCCACGGATGAGCTTCCCGCCCCGTCGCCGCCCGGGCGGGAAGGGACGGTTGCCTGATCGGGCAATCAGGGTGTCCCCGGGGTGCGCGTGGCTTACTCTCCCGCCCGGCCCGCGGCGGCGGCATCGTCGCATGTGGACCACGCGAGCGGGAGAGGGTATGGCGATCGTCTGCCGGCAGTGCGGGCGCGGCAACGCCGACGGGGCGGGCTTCTGCGCGAACCCGGAGTGCGGCGCGTACCTGGGCTGGGATGCTCCCGGCGGTACCCAGCCGGCGCCGGTGCTCGGTGGTGCACGCCAGCAACCCGTCGCGGACGCGCAGAGCGCCGCGGCCACGCTGACACTGTCCGACCCGGTGCTGTCCGCGGTACCGGGGGAGACCGCGACCACCACCGCTACCGTCCACAATGGAGGTAGTCAGGTCGAGCAGTTCGCGGTCGCCGTGGTCGGGCCGACCGCCGCCTGGGCCGCGATCGAGCCGGCCACGCTCACGGTGTACCCGGGGGAGCGGGCGCAGTGCGCGGTGCGGCTGGCGCCGCCGCGTACCTCGGCCACGGCGCCCGGTCGCGCCTGGTTCACGGTACGGGCCACCTCGCTGCTGCACCCCGGCCTGGCGGTGGGCGCCAACGGCACGCTGGAGGTGGGCGCCTTCCGGGAGCTGAGCGCCACGCTCACCCCGCAGGGCAGTTCGGGGCGCTGGCGTACCACGCACAGCCTCGACCTGGCCAACACGGGCAACATCGTGGAGCCGGTGCGGGTACAGGCGGGGGATCCGTCGGGCCGGCTGCGGATCGGGGTACCGGCCGGGGAGGTACCGCTGGCACCCGGTACGCACCGGATCGACCTGCCGGTACGGGCGCCACTGCGGCTGCTCGGCCAGCCCCAGCGGTACCCGTTCCAGGTGACCGTGGCGCCCCGGCCACCCACCCCGGCGATCCGGCTGGACGGCGGGCGGGAGGGCATCCCGCTGGTGGCCGGCTGGATACCGAAGCTGGTCGGGCTGCTCGCGGTGCTCGGCGCCGCCGCGGTCGCGGCCGTGGTACTGCTGCCCCGGGGTGGCACCACCACCACGCCGCGCGGCGAGTCCACGCCCGCCGCCGGTACCGCCGTAGATCCGGCCAACGGCGGCGGGCCCAGCGCGGCCACGGCCGGCTCGCCCACGATGGCCGCGCCGTCCCAGACACACAAAGCGTCACCGAAGGCTTCACCGAGCCCGCCGCCGGTGGCGGGTGCCTGCCAGCCGGGGCTGATCTGGCGGGCGGCGTTCCAGTCGGATCTGGTGTGCGTGGCGCAGGCGGTGCACGACCAGGTGGTCGCGGACAACGCGGCCGCCGCGACGCGCTGGATCAGCGGCGCGTACGGACCCGACACCTGCGTGTCGGGTTACGTCTGGCGGGAAGCGTCACCGACCGACCACGTGTGCGTCACCGGTGACGTTCGGTCCCAAACGGCTTCGGACAACGCGCAGGCGACCGCCCGGCTGCTGGTGCCGCCGAAGGCGTGTCTGAGCGGGTACGTGTGGCGGGAGGCGTTCCCCACCGACTACGTGTGTGTCCCGCCGACCAGCCGCACCCAGGCCGCCACGGACAACACACAGGCCAACGCGCGGCGCAACCCGACCGGCCCGTACGGAATCACCACCTGCGTGAGCGGTTACGTGTGGCGCGAGGCGCGGCCGGTGGACCACGTGTGCGTGACACCCGACATCCGGGCCCAGACCGCACAGGACAACAGCCTGGCGGGATCACGGACCGCCTGAGCACGGACGGGAGCGACCCCAATGGCCATCGTCTGCCGGCAATGCGGGCGGCACAACGCGGACGGCGCGCAGTTCTGCGCCAACCCCGACTGCGGCGCGTACCTGCCGTGGGGCGG
>DATEJJ010000992.1:0-5336 GCA_035278125.1 Rugosimonospora sp. | reverse complement strand
CCTTTGGCTTATGACAACCCCCGCCGAGCGGTACGCCGCGGCCCGCCGGCGGGCCGCCGGTGCTGAGCCGCCCACGGCGTCGCTCGACCGCTCCGACGCGCTGCCGCCCGCGGCGTCCCTCGACACGTCCGGCGTGAACCGCGCACCGGCGCTGGCCGCGTTCGCCGAGGACCTCGACTTCGGGCTGGACCCGTTCCAGCAGGAGGCGTGCGCGGCACTGGAGGCGGGCAGCGGGGTGCTGGTCTGCGCGCCGACCGGGGCGGGCAAGACGATCGTCGGCGAGTTCGCCGTGCACCTGGCGCTGCTGCAGGGGCGCAAGTGCTTCTACACCACGCCCATCAAGGCGCTGTCCAACCAGAAGTACCACGACCTGGTGGCGCGGCATGGCGAGGCGCGGGTGGGTCTGCTGACCGGCGACAACGCGATCAACGGGGAAGCGCCGGTGGTGGTGATGACGACCGAGGTGCTGCGCAACATGCTGTACGCCGGCTCGGCCACGCTCACCGGGCTGTCCTACGTGGTGATGGACGAGGTGCACTACCTGGCCGACCGGTTCCGCGGCGCGGTCTGGGAAGAGGTGATCATCCACCTGCCGGCCAGCGTGACCCTGGTGTCCCTGTCCGCCACGGTGTCCAACGCGGAGGAGTTCGCCGACTGGCTGGTGACCGTACGCGGGCACACCGACGTGGTGGTCAGCGAGCACCGGCCGGTACCGCTGTGGCAGCACATGCTGGTCGGGCGCCGGATGTTCGACCTGTTCCACGACGCGGAGGCGGCGCAGAAGCACGACGTGCACCCGGAGCTGCTGCGGTACACCCGGGAGGTGCTGCGCCGGTTCGACGTGGACTCGGCGCGGCACCCGCGCGGGCGGTCCCGCCGGGGCGGGGCGCCGCACCGCCCGGACATCGTGGAGCGGCTGGACCGGGAGGGGCTGCTGCCGGCGATCCTGTTCATCTTCAGCCGGGCCGGCTGCGACGCGGCGGTGCAGCAGTGCCTGCATGCCGGGCTGCGGCTGACCACGCCGGACGAGCGGGCCGAGATCCGGGCGGTGGCCGAGGCGGCGACCGCGGCGATCCCGTCCGAGGACCTGCAGGTGCTGGGGTACTGGGAGTGGCTGGACGGGCTGGAGCGGGGCCTGGCGGCGCACCACGCCGGCATGCTGCCCACCTTCAAGGAGATCGTCGAGCAGCTGTTCGTGCGGGGCCTGGTCAAGGCGGTGTTCGCCACCGAGACGCTGGCCCTGGGCATCAACATGCCGGCCCGCTGCGTGGTGCTGGAGCGGCTGGTCAAGTTCAACGGGGAGGCGCACGTCGACCTGACCCCGGGCGAGTACACCCAGCTGACCGGGCGGGCCGGGCGGCGGGGCATCGACGTCGAGGGGCACGCCGTGGTGGTGTGGGCGCCGGAGATCGACCCGCGGCACGTGGCCGGCCTGGCGTCCACCCGCACGTACCCGCTGCGCTCCAGCTTCCGGCCCTCGTACAACATGGCGGTCAACCTGGTCGCGACCGTCGGCGGTGACCGTGCCCGCGACCTGCTGGAGTCCTCGTTCGCGCAGTTCCAGGCGGACCGCTCGGTCGTCGGCCTGGCCCGGCAGGTGCAGCGCAACGTGGAGACGGCCGCGACGTACGCCGCCGAGATGGAGTGCCACCTGGGCGACTTCGCCGAGTACTTCGAGATCCGCGGCACCATCGGCGACCGGGAGAAGGCGAACGCCCGGCACAGCGCCGCGTCGCGCCGGGCCGCGGCGGCCGGCTCGCTGGCGAAGCTGAAGGTGGGCGACGTCATCCAGGTACCGGCGGGCCGCCGGGCCGGCATCGCGGTGGTGCTGGACGCCGGGGTGACCGGATTCGGCGAGCCGCGGCCGCTAGTGCTGACCGAGGACCGCTGGGCGGGCCGGATCTCCGCGGGGGAGTTCTCCGGGCAGGTGGAGGTGCTGGCCCGGGTACGGGTGCCGAAGCACTTCAACCACCGGTCCCCGGCGGAGCGGCGGGACCTCGCGGCGGCGCTGCGCAGCACCGGGGTGGAGCGGCGCGGCCGGCGCGGTGGCCGGCGCCAGGAGGGCGGGGACGACCGCGAGCTGGCCCGGCTGCGGCACGAGATGCGCGCGCACCCGTGTCACGCGTGCCCGGAGCGGGAGGAGCACGCGCGCTGGGCCGAGCGGCGGCGCCGGCTGGAGCGCGACACCGAGGCGCTGCGGGACAAGGTGTCCAACCGGACCGGCTCGCTGGCGCGCACCTTCGACCAGGTGTGCGCGCTGCTGGCCGAGCGCGGCTACCTGGCGGGGGACGGCAGCGGCGCGGAGGGTGCGGTGACCGCCGCGGGCCGGATGCTGGCCCGGATCTGGACCGAGGCGGATCTGCTGGTCGCGGAGTGCCTGCGCCGCGGCGTGTGGCGCGGGCTGGGCGCGGCGGAGCTGGCTGCGGCGGTGTCGGTGGTGGTGTACGAGGCGCGCCGGGAGACCGACGAGCGGGCCTCGTTGCCCCGCGGGCCGGTCTGCGACGCGGTGGACGCGACCCTGCGGATCTGGTCGGAGCTGGAGCGCGACGAGGCCGAGCACGGCCTGACCCTGACCCGCGAGCCGGACCTGGGCTTCGTCTGGCCGGTGTACCGGTGGGCGCGCGGCGAGCCGCTGTCCAAGGTGCTGGGCAGCGTGCACACCCTGGACGGGGACATGCCGGCCGGTGACTTCGTGCGCTGGGCCCGGCAGGTGGTCGACCTGCTCGGCCAGGTCGCGGAGGCGAGCGCGGGCGAGGCGGGGGTACGCGAGGCGGCCCGGGCCGCGATGGACGCGGTGAACCGCGGCGTGATTGCTTACACCGCTGTGAGCTGACCGGCAATGGTCGGATCGGTACCAATGTGAGTTCTATTCGACATTTCACATGGCACGTGGGACCCGTTGCGGATCTCTCCTGAGCCGAAGAAGATCAGGATCGGCTGTTTGTGCGGGCAAACGGCTGTCAAGGGGATGCACATGGCCACGCTGCACCAGTTCACCTACGGTTTGGTCACGCCGGTGCTGGCGTACGGCCTCTCGTTTCTCGGTTCGCTGCTCGGGCTGATCGCCACGGGTCGGGCCCGGGACAGCGCACCGGGTGGCGCGCGTGCCCGCTGGCTGGTGCTGGCGGCCTGGGCGATCGGCGGTACCGGCATCTGGGTCATGCACTTCATGGCGATGCTCGGCTTCAGCGTCAACGGCTCCGCCATCCGGTACGACATCCAGACCACGATCGCGAGCTGGCTGATCGCGGTGATCGTGGTGGGTGTGGGTCTTTTCGTGGTCGGCTACGGGCGGCCCTCGGTGACGAAGGTGCTGGTCGGCGGCGCGCTGACGGGCTCCGGCGTGGCCGCCATGCACTACAGCGGCATGGAGGGCATGCGGATGGATGCCACCGTCGGGTACAGCGGCCCGATGGTCGCCGCGTCTGTGGTGATCGCGGTGGTGGCGTCCACCGTGGCGCTGTGGTTCACGCTGGTGGTGCGCAAGGCCGCGATGGTGGTACCGGCCGCGGCGCTGATGGGCGTCGCGGTCTGCGGCATGCACTACACCGGCATGTACGCGATGCGGGTGCACCTGCACGACTCGGCGGTCCAGCTGCAGGGCGTGGACCCGATGATGTTCCTGGTACCGATCATGATCTTCGTGATCCTGGTCGCGGTCGCGCTGGCCTACGCGATGCTCGCCGCGCCCAGCAAGCGGGACCGGGACTTCCAGCAGGACCTGCACGACCGCATCTCGGACCGCCCCGCCACCAAGGCGATCCCGGCGACGTCGGCGTTCATCCCGCTGCGGGAGCGCCGGCAGCGCTAGCGAACGCGTCCACCAGCCGGCGGGCCGGCCCGGCCAGGTTCCACTTCTCGGCGAGTGCGAGCAGGCGCTCCGGGTGGGCGGGCGCGGCCGGCAGCGCGGTGGGCACCGCGGGTACGGGTGCGTCCCGGGCCACCTGGACCACGGTGGGGGCGACCGCGAGGTAGTCGCGGGCCGCGGCCAGCTTGCCCCGCACCCCGGGGGCGAAGCCGGCGGCCGGGTCGTCCAGCGCGGCGACGATCGCGGCCAGGCTGCCGTACCGGTCGACCAGGCGGGCCGCGGTCTTCTCGCCCACGCCGGGTACCCCGGGCAGCCCGTCGCTCGGGTCACCGCGCAGCGCCGCGAAGTCCGCGTACCCTGCCGCGGGTACCCCGTACTTCGCGCGTACCGCCGCGTCGTCGAACACCTCCAGCTTGGCCACGCCCCGGCCGCAGTACAGCAGCCGCACCGGCTTCGCGTCGTCCACGAGCTGGAACATGTCCCGGTCCCCAGAGGCCACCTCGACCGGCCCGGGCTCCCGGGTGGCGAGCGCCCCGAGCACGTCGTCGGCCTCGTACCCGGCCGCGCCCACCGCCGGTATGCCGAGCGCCTCGCACATCTCCAGCAGCAGCGGTATCTGCGGCACCAGCCCGTCGGGTACCACCTCGCCACCCTTGGGGCTCAGCCGGTGCGCCTTGTACGAGGGCAGCGCGGCCACCCGCCACGCCGGCCGCCAGTCCTCGTCCAGCGCGCAGACCAGCCGGTCCGGCCGGCGTACCCGGATCAGCTGCGCGACCATGTCCAGGAAGCCGCGGACCGCGTTGACCGGCTGGCCGTCCGGGGCGAGCGCGGCCGACTCGGGTATCCCGAAGTAGGCGCGGAAGTACAGGCTGGGCGCGTCGATGAGCAGCAGCGGTCGGGGCACACGCACAGCCTGCCACACGCCGGGGGTGCGCCGTTTCCCAAACGAGCGTTAAGCTTCCTACCGTGAGTCACGGGGAGTTGTACCCACCCGGGCGGCTGGCCGCCGCCCAGCAGGCGACCGGGGCGGCCGGACTGGCCGCGCTCATCATCCCGCCCGGCGCCGACCTGCGCTACCTCACCGGGTACGCCGCGCTGCCGCTGGAGCGGCTGACCTGCCTGGTACTCCCGGCGCGGGGCCGCCCGACCCTGGTGGTACCGCGGCTGGAGCGCCCGGCGGCGGAGGCGTCCCCGGCACCCGGTACCGGTGTGGCCATCGCCGACCACGCCGACGGCACCGACCCGTACCCCCTGGTGGCGACCGCCCTCGACGGCATGCCGGGGCCGGTCGGGCTGGGCAACCAGATGTGGGCCGAGCAGGTGCTCGCGCTGCGTGACGTGCTGCCCGGCCGGCCGCAGCGACTGGCCGGACCGGTACTGGCGGAGCTGCGGATGCGCAAGTCGCCGGCGGAGGTGGCGGCGCTGCGCGAGGCCGGCGCGGCGATCGACGCGGTGCACCGGGAGATGGCGCGGTGGCTGCGTCCGGGCCGCACCGAGGCCGAGGTCGGCGCGGACATCGCGGACGCGA
>DATEJJ010000991.1:0-2709 GCA_035278125.1 Rugosimonospora sp. | reverse complement strand
CGTGGTGATCCGGTTGCGGTCCCGGGCGAGCAGCCGGGCCGCGGCCGCGTTCAACTGCCGCTGCGTGTACGCCGCGGGCAGCACCGTGACCGGCACGCTCGCCCGTACCGCCGCGATCAGCGCGCCGGGCGCCTGGCCCTTCCAGTACACGCGGAGCTGGCGGGCGGTGGGGTCCGCCACGATGCCGGCGAACCCGGTGTCGGCCCCGCGGGTCGCGGCGGTGATCCGCGCCGCGGCGTCGTTGAGCCGGGTCTGCATGCGCAGCAGTTCCTGCCACGAGGCGAAGCCGCCGGGTACCGGGGTGCCGGCGACCACCGAGCCGGTGGTGGCCGGCTTGGCGGCGGCGCCGGGTGCGGCGCTCGCCGGGCCGGCGACCAGCCCGATGGCGACTGCCGCGGCCCCGGTTGCCGCCAGCATGGTGCGGCGGAGCCTGATGCCACTCATGTCCTTGCCCCTCCCTCGATCGACCAGAACAACGCGGGCACCGAGGCCCGCGCTGACACGGTCGCAGAGGCGGTGCCGCGGCCGGCCGGTAACTTGGACAGGGTTGGACAACGTTGGACGCCCGACAGCCCCCTACCATCGGGGACTGTGGACGGTACGCCGGCGCTCGCCGCGCTGCTCGCATGCCCGCGGGAACTCCCGAGGCGGGCGCTGACCGCGACCCTGCTCGACCTCGCCGCCCGCGGGTACGTCGAGCTGTCCACCGAGGACGGTGCGGCGTGGGTACGCGCGGCCCGCGCGCCGGACGAGCGGCTCGGCGTACCGGAGCGGCTCGTCCTGGCGCACGTGGCCCGGCACTGCGCGGGCGGGCCGGTACCGCTCTCCGCCTGCTGCGTCAACGGGGCGGACGCGACCGCGGGGCTGTGGCGGGCGTTCTCCCAAGCGGTCGGCGCCGAGGCTGTCCACAGTGGCCTGTGCGCCCGCCGGTTGCGGGGCGGGTACCGCCTCACCCGGCTCGGCCGGCAGCAGGCGCCCCGCGCCGCGACGGCTACCGTACCGGCCGCGCTGGAGGTGTTCCACGAGCCGGATCGCGACGCGGTCTGGTCCCGGGCGACCGGCACCTGGCGGCGGCTGGCCGTGCGGGAAGACCACACCGAAGGCTGGCGCGAAACCAGCCTCGCGGTGGTGGCCAGGGCGCTCGCGGTGTGCGTCGCGGCGCCCTTCGCCGGCCTGCTGGCCTACGGCACCACGGACCCGGTCCGCCTCGGGAGCCTCCGGCTGTCCTGGGTGCTGGCCCCGCTCGTCGCGGCCGGCACCGCGGCCGGGTCCGGCTACATGTTCCGCGACACCTGGCGGCTGGCGCGGGACTTCCTCCGGCGGCCGGTCGTGGAGACCGCAGATGTCGTGTACACCGAGCACGTCGCGTCCACCGGCGAGTACTCCGCCGCGTACCACTACGTCGGGCTGGACAGCGGCGCCGGTGAGGTGGTGACCCTGTGGGACGTGCCGCCCCGGATGTTCCGCCGGGTGGCGCCCGGCGTACGGGTGGAGCTGCGCCGCACCCCGGTGCGGTCCGGCCTGCGCTCGATGACGCCCGTCAGGTAGCGCCCGCGAGTGCCGACTCCAGCTCGTCGGGCTCCAGCGGGATCGGGTTGCCGCGGGTGCTGCTGGCCCGGGCCGCCTTCGCCACCACCTCGGCGGTGTGCTCCGCGCGCAGCCCGTACCGGCGCAGCGGCGGGATGTCCAGCGCTGCCACGGTCTCGCGCAGCCACGCCACACCGTCCGCTGTGGACGCCTCGGGCCGCCCGGTCAGCAGGCGCGCCGCCTCGGCGTAGCGGAGCAGGGCCGGGGCGTCCGGCTGGCGGGAACGCAGCGCGGCGAGGTTCACCTCGGTCACCGGGGCGAGGAGCGCGGCGCACGCCACCCCGTGCGGTACCGGCAGCATCCCGCCCAGCACCCCGGCCAGCCCGTGTACCGCGCCGAGCTTCCCGTTGGCCAGTGCCAGCCCGCCGAACAGGCTGCACAGCGCCATGTCGGTACGCGCCGCCACGTCACCTCCGTCCACATAGGAGCGGCGCAGCCCGGATGCGGCGCGGCGCAGGCCCTCCCGGGCCATGCCGTCGGTCATCGGGTTCGCCCGCACCGACACCAGCGGCTCCAGGCACTGGGTGAGCGCGTCCAGCCCGCTGGACGCGGTGACGGCGGGCGGGCAGCCCACGGCGAGCAGCGGGTCGACCACCGCCACCCGGGGCAGCATGGACGGGTCGCGCAGGCTGGCCTTGACGCCGTGCCCGGGCGAGGCGAGTACGGCGTTCGCGGTCACCTCGGCGCCGGTACCCGAGGTGGTGGGTACCGCGACGTACGGCGTACCGGCGCGGCGGATCGGCTGCCCGCGCCCGACCACCTCCAGGTAGTCCAGCGGGTCCCCGCCGTTGCCCAGCAGCATCGCCACCGCCTTGCCGAGGTCCAGCACGCTCCCGCCACCGATGCCGAGCACCACCCCGGCCCGGTGCTCGCGGGCCGCCGCCGTGGCCGCCCGGGCCACCTCGACGGTCGGCTCACCGTCCACCTGGTACACCCGGGTGTCCGGTGGGAGCGCGCCGAGCAGGTCGGCGTGGCGCTCGGGCCGGGCGCCGGTACACACGAACACCCGGTTGCCGCCCAGCCCGCCGAGGATCGCCGGTACCTCCGCCGCCCGCCCGGCGCCGAACACGATCCGCCCGGCGGTCGCGAACTCGAATGCCTGCACGGCACCGAGGTTACTGC
>DATEJJ010000990.1:0-3815 GCA_035278125.1 Rugosimonospora sp. | reverse complement strand
AGCTGGCGGTGGACCTCGCGCTGCGCGACGAGGCGGTGGCGCACGGCCTGGCGGCCGTGTCGCTGCGCTACTTCAACGTGGCCGGCGCGCACACCGGCGCGGACGGTACCCGCACCGGCGAGCGGCACGACCCGGAGACGCACCTGATCCCGATCGCGCTGCAGGTGGCCGCCGGCCGGCGGGAGAAGCTCCAGATGTACGGCGACGACTACCCCACGCCCGACGGCACCTGCGTGCGCGACTACATCCACGTCACCGACCTGGCCACCGCGCACCTGCGGGCACTGTCCACCATGGAGGCCGGCCAGCACCGGGTATTCAACCTGGGCAACGGCAACGGCTTCTCCAACCGCCAGGTCATCGACGTGGTCCGCGCGGTCACCGGGCACCCGGTGCCCACCGAGGGGGCGCCACGGCGGGCGGGCGACCCCGCCGCGCTGGTAGCCTCGTCCGACCGGGCCCGGGCGGAGTTGGGTTGGGTACCGGCGAAGCCGGATCTGCACGACATCGTCGCCGACGCTTGGGAGTTCTACCGCCATGTATTTCCATGAGGTGTTCGGCGGGGAACCCGACGGCATCTGGGCCGCGCCCGGCCGGGTCAACCTGATCGGCGAGCACACCGACTACAACGACGGCTTCGTGCTGCCCTTCGCGCTGCCCCAGCGCACCGTGGTGGAAGCGTCCAGTGTGGACCGTCCGGAGTGGACGGTGGCGTCGGCGCAGACCGGCGAGACGGTGACGTTCGGCGAGTCCCACCTCGCCCCGGGCGCGGTGACCGGCTGGGCCGGGTACGTGGCCGGGGTGGTGTGGTCGCTGCGCGGCTCGGGGCGTACCCCGCCCGGCGCCCGGCTGGCCGTGCACTCCGACGTACCGGTGGGCTCCGGCCTGTCCTCGTCGGCCGCGCTGGAGTGCGCGGTGCTGACCGCCCTGGTCGACCTGGGCGGGCTCGACCTGCCGGTGGCCGACCGCCCGCGGGTCGCGCAGCGGGCGGAGAACCGCTACGTCGGCGTCCCCTCCGGCGTCATGGACCAGGCCGCCTCGGTGCTGTGCCGGGCCGGGCACGCCCTCTTCCTGGACTGCCGGTCGCTGGCCGTCGACCACATCCCGTTCGACCTGGCCAGCGCGGGCCTGGCCATCCTGGTCATCGACACCCGCGCGCCGCACCGGCACACCGACAGCGAGTACGCGGTGCGCCGCGCCACCTGCGAGGCGGCCGCCAGGCGGCTCGGGCTGGACGCGCTGCGCGACGTCACCGACCTGTCCGCCGCGCTGGCCGTGCTGCCGGACGAGGTGATGCGCAAGCGGGTACGGCACGTGGTGACCGAGAACGCCCGCGTGCTGGACACCGTGGACCTGCTGCGCGACGGTGGCAGCGCGCGGATCGGCCCGCTGCTGACCGCCTCGCACGAGTCCATGCGGGACGACTACGAGATCACCGTGCCGGAGGTGGACACCGCGGTGGACAGCGCGCTGGAGGCCGGCGCGTACGGCGCCCGGATGACCGGTGGCGGGTTCGGCGGCTGCGTCATCGCGCTGGTCGACACCGACGCGGCCGGGCACGTCGCCGAGGCGGTCGGCAAGGCGTTCGCGGGGCGCCACTTCAACGCGCCCGTCCCGTTCGTCGCCGTACCCGGTGCCGGCGCCGCCCGGCTGGCCTGACCCGGTGGGGCGTCGCGCTCCCGGCACCGTCAACGAGCGGACCGCCTTCGGTGAGCTGACTCTGGTACCGGACGGGGACCGGGCGCGCGGCTGGACGCTGTACATGGACGGTACCCCGCAGTCCTATGTGGACCTCGATGACCCGGAGTACCTCGAGTTCGAGTACATGCGCTGGATGGTGTCCATTGTGGACACCGCGATCCCGGAACCGTGCCGGGCGCGGGTACTGCACGTGGGTGGCGGCGGGCTGACACTGCCCCGGTACATCGCGGCGAAGCACCCGTACGTGGCGCAGCGGGTGGTGGAGCGGGACCCCGCGCTGCTCGGGCTGGTGCGCCGGATGCTGCCGCTGCCGGCCCGCGCGGACCTGCGGATCCGGGTCGCGGACGGGCGGGACGTGGTGGAGGCGGGCCGGCCGCGCTGGTACGACCTGGTGGTGACGGACGCGTTCGCGGGCGGGCAGGTACCCGCGCCGCTGACCACCACGGAGTTCGCCGCGGCGGTGTCGCGGGTGCTGCGCCCCGGCGGCTGGTACGCGCTGAACCTGGTGGACGGGCCGCCGCTGCGGTTCGCCAAGAGCGAGGCGGCGACGCTGCGCGAGGTGTTCGAGGACGTCTGCCTGATCACCGAACCCGGGGTGCTGCGCCGCCGCCGGTACGGGAATCTGGTGCTGGTGGCCGGGGCGGAGCTGCCGATCGGGGCGCTCGCGGCGGCCGCGGCACGGGACGTGTTCCCGGCCCGAGTGGTGCACGGCGGGGAACTGGACCGGTTCGTGTCGGGTGCCCGGCCGCTGACGGACGCGGACGCCACGGACTCGCCCAGCCCGCGCCGCAGCCTGCTCCGAGGCGCCATCACCTGACGCGCCCACCCGCATTCGGATGAAAGAAAATCAGATACTGACGATCATTTCCCTGGTACCGCCGCAATGGCCGGGCGAACTGACCGAACGCACGATGCACAGATGCTGGTACGGAAAGGTAGATCGCCAGCCAGCACATTTCCACTACACGCTGTCGGAATCCATCTTGGACAGACAGCAGATTCCGATAAGGCCGTTTCGTGCCGCCCTGGCGCGGTTACCAAATCGGTACCGAGGCCGACAAGCAGGCAACAGTCGAGCGCCGGCGCGCATATCAATTGACGTACGTCGCAGGCTCCACGCAGCCACTATCCGTCCTTGTGGGGCCCCGATATACTCCGCCCACAGTCGAGCGTTCCTCACGTCACCGCCACATCCATCGAGGTGATGGCGGTACGTTCCAGTCACCAACAGACATCCGGGGGTATGTGTGTCCAACTGCTGGCGGTCACCGGACTCATGACCAGTTCACCGGCCGCACCGCGGGTGAGTGTCGTCGTACCCGCGCTCAATGAGGAACGCAACCTTCCGTATGTGTTCGGTCACATCCCGCCCTCGGTACACGAGGTGATCCTGGTCGACGGTGGTTCGACGGACAACACCGTCGCCGTCGCCCGCGGGCTGTGGCCGGCTCTACGGGTCGTGCGGCAGACGCGCAAGGGGAAGGGGAACGCGCTGGCGTGCGGCTTCGCGCACTGCACCGGCGACATCATCGTCATGATCGACGCGGACGGCTCGACCGATCCGGCGGAGATCCCCCGTTTCGTCCAGGCCCTCGTGGATGGTGCCGACTTCGCCAAGGGTTCCCGGTTCCGGCGCGGCGGCGGCAGCCACGACATCACGCGCTTCCGGCGGCTGGGCAACTACGGCCTCAACGCGGCGGTCAACCTGCTGTTCCGGACCAGGTACACGGACCTGTGCTACGGGTACAACGCGTTCTGGCGGCGGCTGCTGCCGTACCTGGAGCTGCCCGACACCCACCTGCCGATGCCCGCCGACGGGAGCCGGCTGTGGGGCGACGGCTTCGAGATCGAGACGCTCATCAACGTGCGGGTGGCGGCGCACCGCCTGAAGATCAGCGAGGTCGCCAGCGTCGAGCACGAGCGCATCCACGGGGTGAGCAACCTCAACGCTCCGCGGGACGGCATCCGGGTGCTGCGTACCATCGTCGTCGAGTTCCGCCGGCGGCGGCGCCAACGCCGGCCGGTGCTGCCGCAGCAGACCGCTGCCCAGCGGGCGCGGACCGCGAAGTCCGCCAAGGCGGGGCTGCACGCCATGCGCGCCGACGGCCGGACCG
>DATEJJ010000989.1:0-3425 GCA_035278125.1 Rugosimonospora sp. | reverse complement strand
GCCCGGCCGGAGCCGACGGGTCGGTGGGGGTGGCCGGCGGCGCCGTACCCGCCGGTTGAGCTGGCACCGCCGGCTGCGGCGGGGTGCCGCCGTGCGGCTGCCCGGGCTGCGCGTCTTGCGTGGCCCGTTTCGTGGCCCGGGTGTGGGCGCGTTCGTCGCGCCAGTCCTCCAGCCCGTCGTGCCACAGGTCCCGGACCAGGTCACCCAGCCCGTAGCGGGCCGGTCGGCTGGCCGCCGTGCCGGCCTTGGTCATCTTCATCTGCACCCGGGGGGGCACCTGCCCGCGGATCGCGTAGGGCAGTTCGGAGACGAAGGTCTTGATCAGCCAGGTGATGAACAAGACCGCGAGCAGGTCCATGTCAGGCCCTCGCTCCGGTCGTCTGGGCGACCAGGGTCGCCCACGGGATCATCACCCAGGCCACCGGGACGAGCAGCCCCACCCAGGGGGTCCACTTGCGGGGCCGGCCCCGCTTGGGGTCCATGTGCAGGACGAACAGCAGCAGCAGGCCCAGCGCGAGGATCCACGGCACGCTGGCGCCCAGCACGCTGGTGGTCCAGGAGCCGAGGAAGGCGCTGACGGTGGCGGAGACCTGGGCCAGTACCTTGTGGCCCAGGCCGGCGATGCCGGCACCGGCGATGACCATGAGCACCGCCTGGGTGCGCAGGGTGTTGGGCCGCTCCCACATCAGCAGCAGCGCCACCATCAGCGCGACGGCGCCGGCGACGATGCCGACGACGCCTGCGGTCGCCGACCCGTGGCCGGAGGTGTGCGTGGCGGCCAGGTAGTGCGAAGCGGTGGCCAGGTTGTTCATGACGGGTTCCCTCCTTACGGGATGACGAGCCAGAGGATGAAGATCAGGAACGCGGTGGCCAGCCGCCGCCCGGGCCGCTGCACGACCCAGGCGGCGGTGTACAGCGCCACGGTCAACGGGATGGAGATCAGTGCGGTGTCGAGACGGCCGAGCAGCCGCCAGGCCCGCGAGGTGGGCGCGCACCACTGGCCGTCGCGGGCGTAGCGGACCAGTTGGGCGGGGGAGTTGGGGGTGGCCGACCAGATCGTGGTGTCGTCACCGACCGCGATCGCCCACAGCCGCTTGAAAACCGCACCCAGGGCCGCTAGCCTCGCGCGCGCGTTCACGCGCGGGCGCGCCTCGCCCCCCGGGCCGGGGGTGCCGGGGGATTCCGCAGTGCGCACTGCGGTTTCGGGTGCGGTGTCACGGCCGGTGATGACCTCGCCGTTGATGGTGGTGGGGTTCATGACAGGCGCGCCTCCTCTCGGTAGGCCCGCTCGACCGCGGTGGCGAGCACGGCCAAGACCTCGCCGGCGATCTGCTCGGCGTTGACGTCGGGCAGGTGGGACAGGGCCGCGCGCAGGTGGTCGGTGGCCACCCCGAGGCGTCTGCCGGGGGTGGTCGCCTTGGCCATCCGCTCCGCCATCCGCAGTCGGCGCGCGGCCTGCCGGGCCTCGTACCGCCTGGGTTGTTCGGCGGCGCTTCGCGGCATGGGCTGTCCTCCTGTCGTCGGGTTGGGGTGGCCGGTACCGGTGACGCGGTCGGCGCCGTGCGGTACCGGCCGCAGGTGGGCGGTACCGGTACCGGCGAGCCGGCCGGCGCCGCCCGGTACCGCGGCCCGGTACCGCGGTGGCGGTGGCCGGGCGGTACCGCCCGGCCGCCCCGGTACCGGACGTACCGGTACCGGGGCCGACACGGCGGGCGGCCATCAGGCGGGCGGACCGGGCAGTCCGCTGCGGGCCGGGCAGGGTCTTAGGAGGCACGGGGCGTCCCCTCCCGCTCGCTGGCGGGCAGCTCCCGGCTCCAGTCGCGGGCCCAGCGGCGGCCCAGGCCGGATTCCGCGCTCAGCCCGGCCACCCGGGTCAGCTCCGCACCGCTGGGCACCGTGCCCTGGGCGACCTGGGCGTCCCAGTGCGCCCGGGCCAGGGCCTTGCCGGTACCCGGCTCCACCGGTACCGGGTGCCGGATGGTTACCAGGTGACCGGTACCGGTACCACTGCTGCGGCGCGGTCGACCGGTACCGGACGACCCGCCGGTACCGGTACCGGCGGCGTTCGGGGCGGTACCGGTCGGTGGCTGCGCACCGGTACCGGTGGGCAGGGCCGCGACCGGGGCGAGTACCGCTTCCAGCGCGCCGGCCGAAACCGCAGTGCGGTCTGCCCCGGCGGATACCGCAGGGCGGCGTCGCCGCGCGCCAGCCGGGGCGGCGGCCAGCCGGGCCGGGTCCAGGTCGGTGGCCAGCAGCGCGGTCAGCCCGTCGTAGTCGGCCAAGCCCTCCAGCCGGGCGGCGATGTCGTCCAGGTCGTAGACCGCGACCGCGATGTCCGCGACCGTGGGGTCCACCACGGCGCGGATCTTGCGGTGCAGCACCTTCGCGATCGCCGCCCGGTGTTGTTCCCGGCGGATCTCCTGCCGGGCCTCGTCCAGCGACCGGTACAGGTCCAGGCCGCGGGCCTTGGCCAGGGACCGGGCGCGGCGGGTCACCCACGGGTGAGGCAGCCAGTGCCCGACCAGCTCGTACGCCGGTGTGGTGGGTGGCAGCTGGCCCTTGGCCCGCAGCCGGTCGCGGCGCTGGTTCTCGGTGTGCATCAGCCACACCGCGTACCCGAGCGCGCTCATCCCGGCGAAGAACCCGCCGAGCAGGTGGTTGGCGTGCGCGAGCCAGTTGAACGCGACCGCGCCGGCGGCGATCGCGGCGGACAGCAGCCGCGACGCGGTGGCCCGCTCGCCCAGCCGGCGCCGCAAGTCGGCGTTGCCGAGGACGACGACGCCGCCCAGCTCCAGCGCGCCCACCGCCGGCACCGCCGCGAGCAGCGGAATGTGCAGGGCCTCCACGGCGCCGGACACCTGACCGCCCAGGGCGACCAGCAGCACCACACCGTAGAACAGCTGCCGTACCCGCGTGGCACGGGCGATCGCCTGGCGCAGTTCGAGGTCCAGCTCGTGCTCGGCCGCGGCTGGCTGCCCACCGCTGGTGGCAGGCGTGGTGGTCGTGGTCATGACCGCTCACCTGCCGCCTGCAGCCGGTCCCGGCCGGGCAGCCGCTCGTCGTCGAGCAGGACCCGGGCCTGGCCGAGCAGCTCCCGCTCCAGCGCCTGCCCGAAGCATTTCGGGTGGCACGGCTCGTCGTGGCGGGTACGCAGTCGGGTCGGCTGGTCGCACACGATGCACGGCAGTTCGCGGCGGGCGTCGTAGCGGTCCCGCTCGGTCCAGGCCACGGACACCTGGATGGCTACCTGGGCCTCAGTGCTCACCGTGCACCTCCGCCGGTGCCTGCCCGACCGGGACCGGGTGCCGGTCGAGGACCCACTGGTAGGCGGCGTACCGGTCCCGGGCCGCGGCGATCGCCGCCGCGGTGTCCGCCGGGGACAGCAGCTCGCCCGCCGGGACCTCGCGCCGCAGGCCCAGCCAGCG
>DATEJJ010000988.1:0-3950 GCA_035278125.1 Rugosimonospora sp. | reverse complement strand
CGGTACGTGACTCCAAGAATCCGGCCGGGCCGGTGCTGCGCTTCAGCGTGGACGCCTGGCAGGGCTTCGTAGGGGCGGTACGGTCCGGCGCCTACGACACACAGGTGGCTGACGCGGGTTAGCCGGCGCCGTTCGCGCGTGGGTTGTGTGTGCGGGCACGCTGGAACTCGTCGTCGATGACGTTGATGATCTCATTGTCAGCGCCGGAGAAGGCTGCCCGCCACGTCTCGGCCGTCGCCGACCAGTACTGCTGTGGCCACTCCCCGGTGGCCATGAACCGGGCGTGCGCCCTGATCTCGTCCACCTTCGCGGCGCCGGTCTGGTGCAGGAGTACGAGGTAGTTCACCACCAGATTGGTGTACACGGCGAGTTCGGGAGTCGCGGTGTCGCGGGCGGGGAACGGGCCCCAGGCGTCGAGCAGCCCGGGCCGATCGATCGCCATGCGGAGCAGTTCCCGGTGCATCTCCCGGACCGCGAAGCGCCGTGCGTCCTTCGCCTGTTCGTTCTGCAGGATGAGGGTCACCGCCACGCCGCCGACCGCGGCAGCGGACAGGACGGCGGAGATCGCGCCGTACGACTGCCCGATCGAGCTGAGCCGGTTCCAGTCGATCCGGTTCGTGTCGATCGCCAGCAGCGCGAGCGGAGACAGACAGATCAGGACCAGCGCGGCCAGCGCGATGAGTACTCTGGCGAGGCGGCGGACGGTTCGGCGTCGGGTTCGTACAAGCTCAGTGAATGCGCTGCGCATGGGCGAGGCTCCCTCTACTGGCCGAAGACTCCAGTGTGGGCGGATGCCGCCAGCCCCGTACCCTCGCGGGAGTGACGTGACCTCCCTCACGGGGAGTGGCGGGACGCGGGAACCTACTTGCCGGTAACATCGGTCGTGGGCAACCGCACACTCGCTGGAGTTGACCGGGTGCCGCGCAAGGCGGAAGGCTCCGCCTTACCGTTCGTTCAACCCAGGAGGACGTCGAAGCGCGATGAACATCGTGGTACTCGTCAAGCAGGTGCCGGACTCCGGGTCCGAGCGCAGCCTGCGGCCGGAGGACAACACCGTCGACCGCGGGTCGGCGAGCAATGTGATCAACGAGATGGACGAGTACGCCATCGAGGAGGCGCTCAAGATCAAAGAGGCGCACGGCGGCGAGGTCACCGTGGTGACCGTCGGGCCGGCCTCGGCGACCGAGTCGATCCGCAAGGCGCTGTCGATGGGGCCGGACAAGGCGGTCCACGTCATGGACGACGCGCTGCACGGCTCCTGCGCGCTGGCCACCTCCAAGGTGCTGGCGGCGGCGATCCGTACCATCAACCCGGACCTGGTGCTCTCCGGCTCCGAGTCGACGGACGGCCGGGTACAGGTGATGCCGCACATGCTGGCCGAGCGGCTCGGCGTGGCGGCCCTCAGCGGCGCCCGCAAGCTGACCGTGGACGGCACGACGCTCACCATCGAGCGGCAGACCGAGGAGGGGTACGAGGTGGTCACCGCCTCGGCGCCGGCGGTCGTGTCGGTGTGGGACACCATCAACGAGCCCCGGTACCCGTCGTTCAAGGGGATCATGGAGGCCAAGAAGAAGCCGGTGACCACGCTGTCCCTGGCCGATCTGGGCATCTCGGCGGACGAGGTGGGGCTGGCCGGCGCCACCAGCGCGGTGCTTGAGGCGAGCAAGCGGCCACCGCGGCAGGGCGGTACCAAGGTCACTGACGAGGGCGACGGCGGCGTGAAGCTGGTCGAGTTCCTCGCGGCCGAGAAGTTCGTGTGAGGGCGGGAGCGGAGATGGCAGAGGTTCTGGTTGTCGTCGAGCACTCGGCGGGCGCGGTCAAGAAGGTCACGCTGGAGATGCTCACGCTCGCCCGTACGCTCGGCGAGCCGGCGGCGGTGGTACTCGGCGCGCCGGGCTCGGCCGCCGCGCTGACCGACAAGCTGGGCGAGTACGGCGCGGCACGGGTATACGTCGCGGAGTCCGAGGACATCGACGGGTATCTGGTGGCACCGAAGGTGGCGGTACTGGCCGGGCTGGTGGCGGAGAAGTCACCCGCGGCGGTACTGCTGGCCTCCACGCAGGAGGGCAAGGAGATCGCCGGGCGGCTCGCGGTACGGCTGGACAACGGGCTGCTGACCGACGTCGTCGACCTGGCGGCGGACGGTACCGCGACGCAGCCGGTGTTCGCCGGCGGCACGATCGTGAAGTCGAAGGTGACCAAGGGGCTGCCCCTGGTGACGCTGCGCCCCAACTCGCTCACCCCGGCCCCGGCCCCGGCCACGCCCGAGGTGTCCACTGTGGACGTCGCGGTGACCGGCCCGGACAAGCTGGCCCGGGTGGTGGACCGCAAGGCGGAACAGAAGGGCTCCCGCCCGGAGCTGACGGAAGCGTCGGTCGTCGTCTCCGGTGGTCGCGGCGTGGGCAGCGCGGACAGCTTCGCGCTGGTCGAGGAGCTGGCGGACCTGCTCGGTGGCGCGGTCGGCGCGTCCCGCGCGGCCACCGACTCCGGCTTCTACCCGCACCAGTTCCAGGTCGGGCAGACCGGCAAGACGGTGTCCCCGCAGCTGTACATCGCGCTGGGCATCTCCGGCGCGATCCAGCACCGGGCCGGCATGCAGACCAGCAAGACGATCGTCGCCGTGAACAAGGACCCCGAAGCGCCCATGTTCGAACTCGCGGACTTCGGCGTGGTGGGCGACCTGTTCAAGGTGGTACCGCAGGCGGCCGAGGAGATCCGTAAGCGCAAGTAGGTGGCCGTACCGACCCCGCGCGCGATCTCCGGAGCGTGCGCGGGGTGGGCACGCGGCTACTCTTGAGGGCGATGGCCTATCTGGATCACGCGGCGACCACGCCGATGCTGCCCGAGGCGCTGGACGCGTACGTCTCGGTCGCCCGCACCGTCGGCAATGCCTCTTCGCTGCACGCGGCCGGGCGCCACGCGCGCCGGCTGGTCGAGGAGGCGCGGGAACGGATCGGCGCCGCGCTGGGTGCCCGCCCGTCCGAAGTGATCTTCACGGGCGGCGGTACGGAGAGCGACAACCAGGCGGTCAAGGGCATCTTCTGGGCGCGTACGACCGCCGACCCGCGGCGGGTACGGGTGCTGGCCACGGCGGCGGAGCACCACGCGGTACTGGACGCGGTGCACTGGCTCGGCGAGCACGAGGGCGCGCAGGTGACCTGGGTACCGGTGGACGGCGAGGGCCGCGTGGACCTGTCGGCCGCGGGTGAGCTGCTCGACGCGTACGGCGACGAGACGGCGGTACTCACCGCGATGTGGGCGAACAACGAGGTGGGTACGGTCCAGCCGGTACCGGAGCTGGCCGCGCTGGCCGCCAGGCACGGGGTGCCGTTCCACACGGACGCGGTACAGGCGGTGGGTCAGGTGCCGGTGGACTTCGCTGCCGCGGGTGCCGCCGCGCTCACGGTGACCGGGCACAAGCTGGGCGGCCCGGTGGGCGTGGGCGCGCTGCTGCTCGGCCGGGACGTGGCCTGTACCCCGCTGCTGCACGGCGGCGGGCAGGAGCGGGACGTGCGCTCGGGCACGCTGGACGTACCCGGGATCGTGGCGTTCGCGGCCGCGGTGGAGACCAGCGTCAAGCGCCAGGCGGAGTACGCCGCGCAGGTGGGTGCGCTGCGCGACGAGCTGGTCCGCCGGGTACACGAGGCGGTACCGGACGCGGTGCTCAACGGCGCGCCTGATGACCGGCTGCCGGGTAACGCGCACTTCTCCTTCCCCGGCTGCGAGGGCGACGCGCTGCTCCTGCTGCTGGACGCGCAGGACATCGCGTGCTCGACGGGTTCGGCGTGCTCGGCCGGGGTGGCACAGCCCTCGCACGTGCTGCTGGCCATGGGCGCGGACGACGCCCGGGCGCGCTCGTCGCTGCGGCTGACGCTGGGCCACACGTCGGCCGCCGCCGACGTGGACGCCGTGGTGGCCGCGCTGGCCGCCAGGCACGGGGTGCCGTTCCA
>DATEJJ010000987.1:0-3964 GCA_035278125.1 Rugosimonospora sp. | reverse complement strand
CGCCCAGCGCGCCCGCCGTCGCCTCCCGGGCCACCTATGCCGGGTACACGACGGGCGGGGCGGCCACGGTGGCGATCGCGGTACGGGACGGCGTGGCGATCGCGTACCTGTGCGACGGGAGCCGGGTGGAGGCGTGGCTGCGGGGCAGCGCCACGGGCGGCAAGCTGTCCCTCAGCGGTACCCACAACTCCCGGCTCACCGGCACGTACGCGCACGGCCTGGCCACGGGGCAGGTGGACGTGGCCGGCCGGCACTGGACCTTCCGGGCCAGGGCGGTGTACCCGCCGTCCGGCCTGTACCGCGCCACCGCCACGGTACGCGGCGCGCGGGTCGAGAACGGCTGGATCGTCATCGACGGCCGGCAGGTCGGTGTGTCCACCGTGGACGGTGTACCGCAGGCCGCGCCGCCCCTCGACACCGCCACCCGTACCGCCACTGTGGACGGCGCGAGCGTGACCGCCGAGCCGGTGGACGGAGCCACGCCGTGACCGCCGGGCGCGCCGCGCTCGCGGTACCGCTGCTGGCGGGTGCCGGCGTCGCCGTCGCGCTCGGCGTGTACGGCCGGCTGCACCAGCCGACCGGCATCGCGGTGAACGTGGCCGGCTTCTCCAGCCCGCTGACCGTCAAGGTGTGGCTCGCCTCGGGCGCGGCCCTGTTCGCCGTCGCGCAACTCGTCTCCGCGCTCGCCATGTACGGCCGGCTGCCGGTACGCGCGCCCTCCTGGACCGGCACCTTCCACCGCTGGTCCGGCCGGATCGCCTTCCTCCTCGCGGTACCGGTCGCGGTGCACTGCCTGTACGCGCTCGGCCTGCAGACGTACAGCCTCCGGGTACTGCTGCACTCCCTGCTCGGCTGCCTGTTCTTCGGCGCGTTCACGGTGAAGATGCTGGCGCTGCCCAAGCGCGGCCTGCCCGGCTGGACCCTGCCGCTGCTCGGCGGGCTCGTCTTCACCGCGCTCATCGGCCTCTGGCTGACCTCGTCCCTGTGGTTCTTCACCACCACCGGCATCAAGTTCTGAAGGAGTCCACTGTGGACAACAATGCTCCGACGCGCCGGGCGCTGCTGGTCGGCGCCGGCGGCGCGGCGGTACTGGCCGGCTGCGCGACCTACGGCTCGACGCCGCCGGACGCTCCGGCAGCGGCACCGCAGACCGGCGGGGGAGCCACGGTCGTGGCGCGGACGGGCGACATCCCGGTCGGTGGCGGCAGGATCCTCGCCGACCAGCGGATCGTGCTGACCCAGCCGCAGCAGGGCACCATCAAGGCGTTCAGCGCGGTCTGCACCCACCAGGGCTGCACCGTCGCCGAGGTGCGCGGTGGCACCATCAACTGCCCGTGCCACGGCAGCAGGTTCCGGGTCGCCGACGGCTCCGTGGCCGGCGGCCCCGCACCCGCGCCGCTGGCGGCGGTACCGCTGAAGATTGACGGTAATGACATCCGGCTGGCATGAACCGGCCGGCTCCGCTACCCCACCTGAGGTGGGTATCGTCGGCCCGTGACCGAGCGCCGCGCCATCCTCAGCGGATCGACCTTCGAAGAGCAGATCGGGTACGCCCGCGCGGTGGTCGACGGCGACCACGTGCACGTCTCCGGCACGACCGGGTTCGACTACGCCACCATGACCATCGCCGAGGACGTCGTGGCCCAGGCCGAACAGTGCCTGCGGAACATCGGCGCCGCGCTCGCCGAGGCCGGCTGCGCCTTCGCCGACGTGGTCCGGGTGCGCTACCTGCTGCCCGACCGCGCCGACTTCGAGCCCTGCTGGCCGGTGCTGCGCCGGCACTTCGGCGCGGTACGCCCGGCCGCCACCATGCTCGTCTGCGGCCTCGCCGACCCCCGCATCAAGATCGAGATCGAGGTGTACGCCCGCCGCCCGGCGTAGAAGGGCCCTTAGCTCCCGCGCGACACCGCCGATAGGGAGGCGCGAGAAGGGGGGCCGGATGGTCGTCTTGTTCCGCCGCGGCACGGAGTCACCAGATCCGGTGGTGCAGGAGGTGCCTGTGGTGCAGCCGCCTGCCGGCGGCGGTGACGCGCTGACGATCCAGCAGGTGGTGGGCGGCCGGATGGTGCGCGCGTTCTTCCAACCGGTGATCCACCTGGACAGCGGCGAGGTGGTCGGCTACGAGGCGCTGGCGCGCGGCCCGGTGGGTACGGCGTTCGAGAGCCCGGGGCCGATGTTCGCCGCCGCCGGTGCCGCGGGGCTGGCCTGGGAGCTGGACCTGGTGGCGCACGCGGCGGCGTTCAAGGCGGCGGTGGAGGCGAAGGTACACCCGTCCGCCGCGCTGTTCATCAACGTGGCCACACCCTCGGCGAGCGGCCCGGTGCCGGAGGACCTGATGGGGGCGCTGGCGCTGGCCCGGGCGCGGCTGCGGGTGTTCATGGAGATGTCCGAGCGGTCGCTGTCGGAGAACGCGGAGGCCACGATGCTGGGCATCGAGCGGGCGCGTACCGCCGGCTGGGGCATCGCGCTGGACAACGTGGGCGTGACCGCGGCGTCGCTGGCGCTGATGCCGTTCGCGTACCCGGACGTGGTGAAGATCGACGTGTCGCTGGTACACGAGCAGACGCACCCGTACGCGCCGCGGGTCATGAGCACGGTGACCGCGCACGCGGAGCGCTCGGGCGCGTCCATCATGGCGGTGGGCATCGAGTCGGAGGCGCACGCGCGTACCGCCCGGGGGCTGGGCGCGGTACTCGGGCAGGGGTACCACTTCGGCCGGCCGCTGCCGCTGACCGAGCAGCTGGTACCGCGCGAGCCGCAGCATCAGATCCACCTGATCGCGCAGCGACCCGCGGTGTCGGGGAAGACCACACCGTTCACTCTGGCCACGCAGGACCGGCCGCCGTTGAGCGTGGCCGACCAGGTGCTGGCGACCCTGGCCGGGCACCTGGAGCAGCGCGCGGGCCTGGACCCGGACCCGATGGTGGTGCTGGCCTGCCTGCCGAAGAACCAGATGATCTCGGGCGAGCCGCTGGCGATCCTGCAGAACATGGCCCGCAACGCGAGCTTCATCGGCGCGCTGATCGGGCAGCTGCCGCCCGCCGCCATCCCGGACGTGCACCTGGTCCGGCTGGACGACAACGAGCCGATGCGCCGGGAGCTGACGCTGATCCTGCTCGGGCCGCACTACTCGGCCCTGCTCACCGCGCGCCGGCAGGCGTCGGTCACCGAGCGCGGCGGGTACGCGTACCGGCTGGTGTACGACCGGCTCACGGTGGAGCAGGCGGCCGGGGTGATCCTCCGTCGGATCAACAAGGCATCGCTGACCTGAGGTCCGTGCCACACTCGCTGCGTGTACGACAGCATCGCCGCGCTGGTGGCGCGGATGGAGACGGACCTGGACCGGCTGCGCGCGGACGCCGACGCGCGGCGCTTCTTCCACGGCACGTACCTGCGCACCACGCTCGCGGTGGCCGCCGAGATCGAGCGGGGCGGCTTCGCCGACGGCGCCTGGCTGGAGCGGTGGGACCTGGTCTTCGCCGGGCTGTACCTGGACGCGCTCGACGCCGACCTGGCCGGCAGGCCGGTACCGGCGCCCTGGCGGGTCGCCTTCGACACCGCCCGGGACCGGCCGGAGCTGCCGCCGCTGCGGCACGTGCTGTTCGGCATGAACGCGCACATCAACTACGACCTGCCGCAGGCGCTGATCGCGGTGATCAGCGCGGCGGAGTTCGACGACCCGGCCGTGCTGCGCGCCCGCGAGGCCGACCACCGGCACGTGGACGACGTGCTGCTGGCCCGGGTCTCGGCGGAGGACGCGGAGCTGGCCGCGGTGTCCCGGCCCAGCCTCACCGACCGGCTGCTCGGGCCGCTGAACCGGGCGGCCACCCGGCGCATCCTCACCGAGGCGCGGGACAAGGTGTGGGCGAACACCATGGTGCTGGACCGGGCGCGGCGGGCCGGCCCGGTGCCGTACGCGGGCGTGCTCGCCGACCTCGACGCGCTGGCCGGCCGCCGCCTCGCC
>DATEJJ010000986.1:0-14278 GCA_035278125.1 Rugosimonospora sp. | reverse complement strand
TCGAGCACCCGGTCGCCGGGCGCGATCGCGGCGGCGGCGAGCAGCCGCGGCGTCAGCCGCTCGCGCAGCCTCTGGTGCCGCTCCCGGTGGCGGATCCAGAACTGCGCGCTCTCGCCGTTCCACCGCTCCGCCTGCGCCGCGTTCACTTCCGTGCCCATGCGCCTACCCTGCCACGGCTACGGCGAGGACCGGGCCCGCAGCGCGGCCACGTACTGCGCGGCCAGTTCGGAAAGGCCCCGGGCGGTGTCCTCGGCCGAGCTGGTCGGCAGCACGATGTGGCTGACCACGACCCGGACGATCGACTCCGCGCCGAACGCGAACTCGTCCTCCGGTACCCCCGGGGCGTGCGCCTGCGCCCACTCCTGCATCACCGCGGTCGCCGCGACCAGGACCAGCTCGGCACGGGTGGTCAGGAACGGCAGCAGCTCGTCGCTGCCACCCCGGGCGCTGGTCAGGATCGCCTTGATGAGCGGGTTGGCGGCCGCCTCGCGCAGCACGTGCAGGATGGCCGCGTACGCGCCCGCGCGGATGTCCTCGCCGTGCGCGAACAGGTTGGTACGCACGTCGCCGACGAACCGGGTGACCTCGCGTACGGCCAGCGCCTCGGCCAGCCCCGCCTTGTTGGTGAACTCGTTGTAGACGGTCTGCCGGCTGACCCCGACCACGGCGGCCACCTGCGCCATGCGTACCGCGTCCCAGCCGTGCGCGATGGTCAGCTCCCGGGCGGCGTCGACGATCGCGTCGCGCAGCTGGGCTCGCGCGACGTCGCGGTACCGGGACGGGTTGCTCATCAGGATGCGAAGTTTAGCCGTTGCCCGAACTTGACACGTCCGCGCCACTTGTAAAGAACGAAGACGTGGACCATAGTCATGTCTACGCACGTAGGACCCGGGGAGGCTGGCATGGATCTGTCGATGAGCGCCCTCGCCTGGCGGGACACCAGGAAGTTCGCCTGGCCGATGGCCCTGCTCGTACCGTCGCTGCCCTTCCTGGGCTTCGCCGCCTGGCGGGTGGTCGGCGGCGCCTGGGTCTGGTGGATCGCCCCGGTCGTCGTGTTCGTGGGCATCCCCGCGGTCGACCTGCTGATCGGCGACAACCGGGACAACCCGCCCGAGGAGCTGGTCGGGGTGCTGCAGCGGGCGCGCTACTACCGCTGGCTGACCTTCCTGTACCTGCCGGCGCAGTACGCCGGGCTGGTGCTCTGCTGCGCGGTCTGGGTACACGGTGGGCTGGGCCCCGCCGGGCGGCTGGGGCTGGTGCTCACCGTCGGCATCGTGGACGGGATCGCCATCAACACGGCGCACGAACTGGGGCACAAGCGCGAGTCGGTGGAGCGCTGGCTCTCCAAGATCGCGCTGGCCCCCACCGGGTACGGGCACTTCTACGTCGAGCACAACCGTGGCCACCACGTGCGCGTGGCCACCCGCGAGGACCCCGCCAGCGCCCGGCTCGGGGAGAGCTTCTGGGCGTTCTGGCCGCGTACCGTCGCCGGCAGCCTGCGTTCGGCGTGGCGGCTGGAGACCAGCCGGTTCCGCCTCCGCAAGCGCACCCCGTGGACCTGGCGCAACGACATCCTCAACGCGTGGGTGATGACCCTCGTGCTCGGGGTCGCGCTGGTCGCCGCGTTCGGGCCGGGCGTGCTGCCGTTCCTGGTACTCCAGGCGGTGGTCGGCTTCTCCCTGCTGGAGGTCGTCAACTACCTGGAGCACTACGGTCTCTGCCGCCAGCGCAACGCCGCCGGCCGGTACGAGAAGGTGGATCCCCGGCACAGCTGGAACAGCGACCGGGTGGTCACCAACATCTTCCTGTTCCAGCTCCAGCGGCACAGCGACCACCACGCCAACCCGCTGCGCCGGTACCAGACGCTGCGCAGCTTCGACGAGTCGCCGCAGCTGCCCGCCGGGTACGCCACGATGATCGTCACGGCCCTGTTCACTCCACTGTGGAGGTACATCATGGACCCGCGGGTGGTGGCGCACTACGGCGGCGACCTGGCCATGGCCAACGTGCACGCGCCGGCCGCCGCCGGGCTGCGCAGGCGCTTCCCGGGCTGAGGGCTATGCCGGTGGCGTACTGCCGCGCCACTGCATGTAGTGCATCGCGGCCAGCGCCAGCTCCGCCTTGTTGCCCACCTGGAGCTTGGTCCGGATGCGGGCCACGTAGGTGTCCACAGTGGCCTTGCTGATGCCCATCCGGGTCGCCGCCTGCTGGTGGGTGAAGCCGCGCGCGATGAGGTTGAGCGTCAGCTGCTCGCGCGGCGAGAGCACCGGCTGCCCGGGCGGCTGCACCGGGCCGCCCACCGCCGCGCCGATGAGGTCGGCGAGCTGCGGCGACAGGTGGAACTCGCCGGCGGCCACCGCCCGTACCGCCGCCAGGAACGCCTCCTTGGTCGCGTCCTTGGTGATGTACCCGCCCGCGCCCATGCGCACCGCGGCCAGCACGTCGATCGGGTTGCGGGACGCCGACATCACCAGCACCGACGTCTGCGCGGCCAGCTCAGCGATCTCCTTGACCGCCGGCTCGTCCCCGGTCAGGTACAGGTCGAGCACGAGCAGGTCGGCGTCGAGCGTGCCGCCCACCCGGGGCAGCGCGTCCGGTGCCGCGGCCACCGCGGTGACCGCGATGTCCGGCTCATCCTCCAGGAACTTCAGCATGCCGTACCGGGCGACAGGATGATCGTCGACGATCGCCACGCGCAGCACCGGCGTACCTCCCCCAGACCCGGATCCCCTACACCGAGTCTGGCAGATCAATCCATGAAGGTTGCTCCCCCGGGGTGGCGTGGGGGGTGCTCGCCTACGCCAAACCCCGGCTCCGGCTGCGCTCCCCCGGGTACCCACAGCTCGGCGTACGGAACCGGCTCCACCGTGAACTCGCCGTCCACCTCGGCAAGGTGTGCCCGGGCGCGGTCCAGATCCGCCGGGTGCGGGGCGGCGGCCGGCCCGAGCGCCAGGATCGTCACCAGCACCCCGCCGCGCCGCGGCTCCGCCCGTACCACCGCCGACTGGGCGTGCTGGGCCAGTCCGGCCAGCGCCTGGCAGGTCGCGTGTACCAGCGCCTCCCGGTTGCGGTCGGGCAGCGGCTCGGGCGCCCAGGCCCGCAACGCCGCGTCGTTGAGCTGTACCGGCACCCCGCCGCCGGCCACCACCCGTACCGCCGCCGCCAGCTCGGCCGGCAGGTCGGCGCTCTGGTCCAGCTCGCCGTTCTCCACGAACCGGCGCAGCCAGGCCGCCTCGGTGACCAGGCGCTGGTGCAGTTCCCCGTCCGCGACGACCCGGTCGCGGGCCAGCGTCTCCAGCGTCTGCAGCACCCGGTCGTGCAGGGCCTGCGCGTGCCGGGTGCGCTCCTGCTCCCGGGCCAGCTGGGCGGCGTGCTCGGCCGCCTGGGCGCGGGCCGCCTCCAACTGCGCCGCGCCGAGCCGGAACAGCCACACGTTGATCCAGCCCGCACTCGCCATCAGCAGGTACGGTGCGACCACGAACACCGTCGCCACCAGCCGGTACCCGTCCACCGTGACGGCCACCGTGACCTCGGTGAGCGCCCAGACCAGCGCCGCGAGCAGGACGGTCCACAGCCGGCGCAGCACCTGGCCGAGCGTCACCGAAAGCACCACCGTGTACGGGTAGCCGTACCCGGTCCACAGCACGTACCCGGTCCAGCCGTGCGCGGTGTCGGTGAGGTACGCCGTGGCCAGGATCGCCACCGCGCCCACCGGCAGGTCCAGCGCGAGCGACCAGGGGTCGAGCCGCCCCCGCCGCAGCCACCAGGCGCACACCGCGACGTTCTGCGCCGCCAGCCCCAGCGCGAGCAGGATCGACCAGCCCGGGTACAGCAGGTGCGACCAGGACAGCGGCTGCGCCAGGGCGAGTACCAGAATCACGCCGATCCGGATGGCCACGCCGCCGCGCAGCACCAGCTGGTCGGGATCGCCGGGCAGCGACCACCACCAGGTCACGGGCCGGCGGGTCACGGCGGGTCCACCGGTACGTGCAGGGCGACGCGGGTACCCCGGCCGACCGTACTGTCCACTGTGGCCGTTCCGTCCACCTCGATCAGGCGCCCCAGGATCGAGCCCGACTGCCCGGTACCCGGCGGCGACGACACCGGGTCGTACCCGCGCCCCCGGTCGAGCACCTCGACGGTCACGCCGTCCGGCTCGACCAGTACCCGCAGCGTCGCGTCCGGTACCCCCGCGTGTTTGCCCACATTGGTCAG
The DNA here is from genome assembly GCA_035278125.1 of Rugosimonospora sp. Classification (GTDB taxonomy): domain Bacteria; phylum Actinomycetota; class Actinomycetes; order Mycobacteriales; family Micromonosporaceae; genus DATEJJ01. The sequence continues at coordinate 10,063 of DATEJJ010000986.1, read as the reverse complement.
TGCCTCGCGGGCCGCGTCCAGCAGCGCCTGCCGCACCTCCGGCCGCAGTGGCGGGATGCTCTCCGGCACCTGGACCGTCACCCGCAGCCCGGCCAGGCTCTTCTCCACCGCCAGCTCGCGCAGCCCGCGCGCCAGCTCCGGCGGCGGGTCGGCCAGCCCGACCTCCACCACCCGGCGCAGCCAGCGCGTCTCCTGCCGCAGCTGGCCGGCGAGCACCGGGTCGGTCACCGCGTCGGTGGCAACCGCGGTCTCCAGCGTGCCCAGCAGCTGCGCGCGCAGCGCCTGCCCGTGCCGGGCCCGCTCCCGTTCCCGGGCCAGCATCTCCGCCCGGCGCAGGCTCAGCGCCTGGTGCTCGTCGTACTCGCGGGCCGAGCGGCGGATCAGCGCGCCCACCGGCCACGCGACCAGCGCGGCGAACGGGAACGCGAAGCCGTCCGGTACCGCCGCCCAGACCGGGTAGGCGGGGTGGGCCGCCAGGGCCAGCGGTGCGAGCGTGGCCGCCACCAGCGGTACGGTCGCCGCGGCCGCCGCCCACCACGCCCAGTCCACCAGCCCCGCCACGATCGCGGCGGAGAGCGCCAGGTTGTACAGCGGGCTCTCGGTGGTGGGGCCGGGCAGCAGCGGTGGCCCGGCCGACAGCACCAGCACGGCGGCCACCGCCAGCAGATCCAGCACGATCCAGGTCCGGCGCGGTACGCCGGTACGCAGGTAGAGCAGGGCCACCGCGACCGACTCGACGGTGGCGAACGCGGCGATCCACGCGGTCGGCACGAGTCGCGGCGTACCGGCCAGTGCCGCCAGCGCCGCCGGTACCGGCAGCAGCGTGCCGACCCGCAGCGCCGCCACCACGACGGCGAACAGCCGCTCCGCGCCGGTGGTCGCAGCCGCCACCGCGTCACCTCAGCATCCACATCGGAGGATGCCACCGTACGCGGCGCCGGTACACCGGGAAAGTCGTGTGTTCGCACGACTACCCCCGGAGGCGGCCGGGTGCCTGCGGTGATCAGGAGTCGAGCCGGCCCAGGAAGATCGGGTTGGTCAGGGCGACCATCGTGTCCGGAGTGGTGGCCGTGGGCACCGGGCGGCGTACCTCCGCGCGCACGTGGCGTCCGATGTGGACACCGTGCTGAGCCGGCTTCAGGACCAGATGTCAGTGATCGGGCTGGCGGAGCAGGAGCTGCCCACGCACGCCAGGCCGGTCAGGCTCTCCAGGGTACGCAGCACCGAGTAGTGCGTGATGTGCTCCGCGTACGCGCCGGTGGCCACGTGCGCGCCGGAGAAGAGCGTCGGGATCTGGTTGCTGGCGCTGCTGTCGTCCTCGTCGAACGTCACGGCGAGCAGGCTGTTGTGGCTCGCCGCCCAGGTGGCGTACGCGCCCAGGTTGGTCTGCAGCCAACTGTCCCCAGTGGACACCGAGCAGTCGTGCATGTCGTCGCACAGGTTCGGGACCACGAAGGACAGCTTCGGCAGCGTGGTGTAGTCCGTCGGGAACGTGGAGAAGCGCACGTTGCTGGACGCGGGTACGTTGGTGAAGTTCACCCACGGGTTGTGCTTGCGGGCGTACCGGCCCGAGGTGCAGCCGGTGTACCCGTCCGACGGCATGCTTTCCGAGTACCCCTTGAAGGTCAGGCCGGCCGCGATCAGCTGGTGGCCCAGGTTCTCGGCGGAGAACGTGTGCGGGCAGGAGTCGCTCGTGGTGCCCTGCGTCGAGCCGGAGAACAGGGCCAGGTAGTTGGGTTGGCTCGGGTGCGTCACCGCGAACGACTGCGTCATGTTCGCGCCGCCGTCGGCGAGCGACGTGAGGTACGGCGCGCTCGAGTCGCCGATGACCTCGCTGAACGAGTGATTCTCCTCGATCACCACGACGATGTGGTCGAAGCTGGGCAGTGCTGCCGGTGCCACGGCAGCGCGTGCCGCGCCTGATCCGCTGGTCAGTACGGCGGCAAGGCTGGCGGCGAGCGCGATGGCAAGGCGGGGCATCCGCATGGCGTACTCCTCCGGGGTCGGTTTCGCGGCGGACTACGAATCAGCGTCGCACACACCATCGACGGCGCTCGAACAACTTCGCGTTAAGGGTACGCGAAATCTGGCACGTGGTTGTCCGGCACGGCCGGTAGATCTAGCGTTACCGGTGGTTGTCTTCCGTCCAGAGCAAGGGAGCTCGTGAATGACACGGTCGAGACGTACCCTCCTGATCCTCAGCGGCGCCGCGCTCGTGGCGTCGTCCCTGGCCGTGCTGAACGGCCCGCCGGCCAGCGCCGCGCCGTTCGGCTACGCGCAGCTCAACACCGTGCAGAAGCGCCTGGTGTCCGGGCTGCTGGCGGCGGAGCTGAACCCCGCCGACGCGGCCCGAGCCCGCGCCGCCGCGCAGACCGGCACCCGCCCGGCCGGTACCGCCGACGCCTGCGCCAGCCGGTTCGGCAGCAACGTCAAGGTCAACCAGAACTGCCTGAACCTGTCCGACACCGACCTGCAGGGTCGCAGCCAGGCGCAGAACGAGACCTGGATGGCCGCCGACCCGCGCAACGGCGACCACCTGGTCGCGAGCTACAACGACTACCGGCGCGGCGACGGCACCTGCGGCGTCTCCTACTCGCTGGACGGCGGGCACAGCTGGGCGGACGCCACCACCCCGAACGGCTTCTCCCGGGGTACGGCGTTCGGCGGCACACCCCGCGAGTACTGGCAGGCCGGCGGCGACACCTCGGTGGCCTGGGACAGCCGGGGTAACGCGTACCTGAACTGCCAGGTGTTCCTGCGGGGCAACGCGACGTCGCCCAACCAGGACCAGTCCAGCGCGTTCTACGTGTTCCGCTCCACCGGCACCAACGGGGCGTCCTGGAACTTCCCCGGCCACCCCGTCGCCGAGCACGACGACACCGCCGGCGCCGGTAACTTCCTGCTGGACAAGCCGCTGATGACCGTGGACAACCACGTACGCAGCCCGTTCCGCGACCGGATCTACGTCACCTGGACCACGTTCGCGGCCGACGGCACCAGCTACATCTACGGCGCCCACTCCGCCGACTACGGGCAGACCTTCAGCGCCCCGGTGGTGATCAGCAGCGCCAGTGCCATGTGCGACAACACCATGGGCCTGCCCACGCCGCAGGGTTCGTGCAACACCAACCAGTTCTCCCAGCCGTTCACGGCGCCCGACGGCACCCTGTACGTGGTGTGGAGCAACTTCAACAACGCGGTCACCGGTGGCGAGAACCGGTTCCAGGTGTTCCTCGCCCGCTCCACCGACGGCGGGGCCACCTTCTCCGCGCCGGTACGGGTGGGCTACTACAACGACCTGCCGGACTGTGCCACGTACCAGAACGGTGCCGATCCGGGCCGCGCGTGCGTACCGGAGAAGGGGCCGTCGTTCAACTCCATCTTCCGGGCCTCCACCTACCCGATCGGAGCGGTGGACCCGACCCGGCCCAGCCGGGTGGTCGTCACCTACGGCTCGTACCTCAACAAGGACTCCAACGAGACCAACGGCTGCGCCCCGGCCGGCTTCTCGGCCAGCGCCAACCCGCTCTACACCGGCGTCAAGAACGGCAGCTGCAACAGCAGCATCCTGCTGTCCGTGTCCACGAACGGTGGCGCCAGCTTCACCGGTACCACCACGGACCCGCGCGCCATGGTCAGCGTGGGCGCACCCGGGCAGGGGCGTACCGACCAGTACTTCCAGGGTACCGACTTCGCACCGGACGGCACCCTGGTGGTCAGCTACTACGACCGCCGGTACGGTTCGGACAACAACACCGGGTTCTCCGACATCACCGTGTCGCGTACCCGCAACTTCACCACGTTCTCCGACGTACGCGCCACGACCAGCAGCATGCCGCCGCCCACCCAGTTCTCCGGCACCTTCTACGGCGACTACGCGGGCATCGCGGTGACCGCCACCCAGGCGTTCCCGATCTGGTCGGACACGCGACCGGTGGACCTGTTCCTCTGCCCCGGCACGGGAACAACGACCACGCCACCCTCGGTCTGCCAGGCCGGCGCGACGAACGCCTCGGTCGCCAACGACGAGGACATCTACACGGTCGGGGTACCCACCCACTGATCGTCTACAGTGGACGGGGAGGTCGCCACGGCCTCCCCGTCCCGATCGGCAGGCTGATACCCATCACGTCGTAGTCCGGCGCGTCCGGGAACGGCTGGAGGTCGCCGGTCCTGCGCCACCCCCAGCGCCGGTACGCGGACTGGGCCGGCGCGTTCTGCTTGTCCACCAGGAGTTCGGCGCTCTGCTCGCGGCGCGTGCTCAGCACCTCGTCGTGCAGCCGGGTGGCGATACCCTGCCGGCGGTGGTCTGCGGCGACCATCAGCTCGCAGATGATGAACTTGTCTTCCGCGGTACGGCCGAAGCCGTAAATGTAGCCGATCAGGTGGCCGTCGAGGCGGGCGGTGACGAGCGCGAAGCCGGGGCGGGTCAGGTGGCTGTCGAGGCGGTCGGCGAAGCGCTCGGTGGAGAAGAAGGGGTCGTCGTCCTTCCAACCCGCCAGCCAGACGCGTCGGTACAGGCCCGTGAGTTCGTCGCGCTGCGCCTCGGCGCCCCGAGCGTCGAAGTGTCGTACCACCAGCTCATCGCTCACGAGAACCGCCTCCCGTGGCGAGGCTACTCTCCCTTACCCGGCAGCGATATCACGGCGATGTTCTGGAGCGTGTCTCCCAGCCCTTCACCATCAGGTACGCGCTTCTCGATGTTGATGTCCACAGTGGTCGGGTTGCCCTCATGGATGCCGTTGGCAGACAACGCTGGAGATGGGACACCAAGCATCCAAGACCGTCGCGGAGGATTGCACCGAGCCGGCGATGCGGTACGCGGGCGGCGCATCTTCAGGCGTCGTCGCCGCGCCGTCTGTGTGCTTCCGTACCCCCTCCAGGGGGCACGGAAGCACACAGTTCGGGTCGGTGGATACCGGCGTCAAAGCGGAGGGTGAGGGTGGTGTATCGGCCGGCTGTCACCGTGACCTCGGCCAGGGCCTGCGGGTGCGGTGGCGCGCCCGCGATCGCCGTAGGCCGGATCAGGCACGCGCCGGGCCGCACGGTGACGGCGAAGTGCCCGTCCGTGCGGCTGGTCACCCTGGTCACCAGCCGGTTAGCGCATCCACAATGGACAGACGGGCGCTGACCGCCCGGTCAGGGGCACGGTGGCTCGGCGCGCGGCACCCGCCGCCGGCCTTGGCCAGGACATGGACCCGGCGCCGGTGTTCCCGTCGAACGCGGCGTACGCGGCCGATGGTACAGCCGTCACCTGGCGGTCACCGGCGGCGGCAACACCGCCGCCGCGAGCCCGCTGGCCCCGAGCGCGCTGGCCCCGAGCGCGCTGGCCCCGAGCGCCACCACGCCGCGGGTGCCGCTGACCGTCCACTAGCGACGGTCAGCGGCCCGCGAGATCGTTGAGCAGGTCCCGGGTCGCGGCGGCGATCCGGGACTCGACACCGAGCTCGGTGAGCTGCTCGGCGGCGGCGGCCATCTCCGCCGCGCGGCGCCTGGCGTGCTGCCGGGAGCCGGTCACGAGCCGGTCGAGCGTCCGGTCGTCGAAGCCGGCCAGGGTGCTGCCGATGTCCAGGCGCAGCCAGTCCTCGCACCCGGCCGCGGACGCGGCGTCCAGCGCCTCCACCACGGCGGCGGCGAGTCCCTTGTAGAACACGCTGCGCAGCAGCTTGCGCGCGCTCGCGTCGCCGGCCGGTCCAGACAGGACAGTCACCGTGGCGCCGAGCGGTACCAGCGCCCCGGCGTACCGGGCCGCGCCGTCACCGGCGGCCAGCATCGGCGTACGCAGGCCGTTACCGGGTACCGGCGACATGAGAGCCACGTCCACGAACACCAGCCGGTGCTCCGCCGCCACCCCGGCCAGCGCCACCTTGAGCGCGCGCGAGCCGGTGTTCAGGTCGGCCCAGACGGTACCCGGGCGCGCCGCCGGGAGTGCGTTGCCCAGCGCGGTACGCGCGTCGCTCGCGCTGTTCACGCTGAGTACCAGATCCGCGTCCCGGACCGCGTCCGCCTCACTGTCCCGGGGTACCACGCCGCCGGAGGGCGTGACCAGCGGGTCGTACCCCCGCACGCCGGCGCCGGCCTTGACCAGGTCCCGGGCGATCTCGGATCCCGCCTCGCCCAGCCCGAGGACCGCGATGCGCAGGGTCACTGCGCGCCGTCCACCGGTGGCGTGCCGTGTGTGTGGAACGAGGCGATGGTCTTCAGGCCCCACGCCTGCCCTTTGGCCCGCTCCGCCTCGGTCCAGTCGACCGGTGCCCAGTCCGGGGCGAGTACCAGCCGGGCACCCGCGTTGCACAGCTCGATCCGGTTGCCGCCCGGCTCGTACACGTACAGGAAGAAGGTTTGTTGTATCGCGTGTTTGTGCGGGCCGGTCTCGATGAACACGCCATGGTCCAGCGCGATGTCGGCGGCCCGGAGTATGTCGGTTCTGGTGTCCACCGCGAACGCGATGTGGTGCAGCCGCCCCGGTGTGGCCGTCCAGTCTCGGGTGTAGACCACGTCGTACCCCTTGTTGGTGAACGTGGTCCAGCTGCCGGAGGTGGTGCCGTCGTCCAGCACGATCTGCTCGGTGACCATCGCGCCGAGCACGTCGCGCAGGTAGTTACGGTTCGCCACCACGTCCACGCCGAGGAAGTTGATGTGGTCCAGGCGCCGCACGCTCACCCCGCGCGCCGGGTACGCCTGCGCCTGGTTCTTCAGCGACGGCCGCAGTTGCTCGGGTGGCTGGTACCACTCGGTCTCGTAGTACACGCCGAACTCGTGCCCGTCCGGGTCGGTGAACACGTACGCCGGACCGTACCCGGGATCCCCGTCCTGCCAACCGATCCCGGCACCGGTGCCCTCGACGTGCTTGACCAGCCGGGCCAGCGCGTCGGGGCTCGACGCGCGGAGCATCGTGCGGCCCACCCCCGAGGTGCGGTACGGCGTGAGCTTGACAGTGACGTTCTCGTAGTCGTCGAACGCGCGCAGCAGCACCGAGTCACCGGCCGATCCGTTCTCCGTCAGGCCCAGGTACTGCGTGAAGAACTCGACGCTGCGGTCGAGCACGGGGGTGCGCAGTTCGATGTGGGCGAGGTGGGCGACCTCGTGGTGAGGGGGCATGGCGTTCCTTTCAGGCGCGCGGGTACGCGGTGCCGTCGAACAGCTTGCGGGCGGTACGCACCACGCCGGAGCGCAGCACGCGGGGCGGGGTCACACCGGTGTCCACGATGACGTCGACGAGCAGGTGGCCGGTCGGGTGCTCGACGTCCACCCGGGACGTGTCCCGCGGCCAGTCCCCGGTGAGTTCGTGGCCGACCGCGCCGGGCAGCAGCATGCCGGTCACCACGCTGACCGCGGCGAGTACCCCGATGCTGGTGTGCGGCCGCACCGGGATGAACGAGCGGGTGCACAGCTGGCCGCCGTCCCGCGCCGGGGCGAGCAGCACAGTCTTCGGCACCGACGACTCCGCGACCCCGGCCAGTCCCATCATCGCGCCCGCCTCCTGGCGCAGCGCGTCGATCCGGTGCAGCAGCGCGCTGTCCGCGGCCAGCCGTTCGTGCGGCTCGTACCCGGTCAGCCCGAGCGAGGACGCCAGCGCCACCACCACCGGCATGCCGTTGTCCACACAGGACACGTCAACCCCGGCCACGGTGTCGCGCACGTTCCCGGTGGGCAGCAGCCTGCCGGTCGCCGAACCCTCGGTACCGGTGAACGCCAGCGTGACCGGGGCGGCGGTACCGGGGACACCGGCGATCGCGGCGTCCCCGCGGTACTCGACCACCCCGCCGGGCGTGGCGAAGGTGGCGCTGGCGAGGCTGTCCGAGTTCACCATCCGGATGCGTACGCTGGTCCGGTCGGGTGCGGCGGGTACCAGGCCGCGCTCCACCGCGAACGGGCCAACACCGGCCAGGATGTTGCCGCAGTTCTGCTGGTCGCTGACGGTCGGGGCGTCCACCCCGAGTTGCAGGAAGAGGTAGTCCACGTCGGCGTCCGGCCGCGCCGACCGGCTCACCACCGCCACCTTGCTGGTGAGCGAGGTGGCGCCGCCCAACCCGTCGATCTGCCGCGGGTCGGGCGTACCCATCAGCCGTAGCAGCAGGCTGTCCCGCTCGTCCGGGTCGGCGGGCAGGTCGGCCGCCTCGAAGTACAGCCCGCGCGAGGTGCCCCCGCGCATCATCGTGCAGCGCACTCCGGTGCCGTCGTAGCTCACACCCCACCGGCCCAGTCGTCGTAGCTCACGTACTCGATGCCCAACTCCGGCAGCTTCGCGCGCATGCCGTACCGGTCGAGCCCGAGTTCGCCGCGGCGGAACGCCTCCCGGCTGGCGGTCTCGCGGTCCACCCGCGCCTGCGCCTGTACCAGCGCGCCGGCCACGCCGGTGCGGGGTACCACCATCGCCCCGTCGTCGTCCGCGAGGATCACGTCGCCGGCGTGGATCGTCTGTCCACCGAGGACGATCGGCACGTTGACGGCGCCGGCCGTCGCCTTGACCGTCCCTTGTGCACTGACCGCCGCCGACCACGCGGGGAAGCCCATCGCCCGCAGGTCGGACACGTCACGCACGCCGCAGCCGAGCACCACCCCGCGTACCCCGCGCTGGCGCAGCGCGGTCGCGAACAGCTCTCCGAACAGCCCGTCGGTGGAGGGTGAGGTGGTCGCGACCACCATCACGTCACCCGGGTGGCACTGCTCCACCGCTACGTGGATCATCAGGTTGTCCCCGGGCCAGCAGAGCACCGTCACCGCGGTACCGCCGATCCGCGCGCCGGGCCACACCGGCCGCAGGCCCGGCCCGAGGTACCCGACCCGGCCCAGCGCCTCGTGCACCGTGGCCACCCCGTACCCGCCAAGCTTTTCCGCGTCGCCGGGATCGGCGCGCGGCGGGTCGGTGACGACAACCGTCCTCATTGGACTCCTCCATCGGCGGCCAGCTCCGCGACCACCCGCTCCAGATGGCGGCGCGCGGCCGCTTCGGCCCGGTCCGGGCTGCGCCCGGTGACCGCCGCGACCAGGTCCGCCAGCTCCGTCAGCGAGCGCTGCGGCCGGCCGGCGCGCAGCGACAGCTGGAACTGGTGCCGCACGATCTGCGCCTGCAGCCGCTCGATCAGCTCCGCCGCGGTCGCCTGCCGCGCCGCCAGCCGGATCAGCTCGTGCAGCTGCGAGATGAGCGCCGAGTACTTCAGCAGTTCGCCGTCGGCGACCGCCTGCCGCATGGCGACCAGCTGCTCGCGCAGGCGCGCCGCCTCGGCCGGCGTGATCCGGTCTGCCGCCTTGCGCGCGATCAGGCTCTCCAGCGCCACCCGGCATTCGATGATTTCGATGGCCTCGGCCGTGGAGACCTTCCGCACCCGGGCACCCCGGTTCGGGCTGCGCTCCACCAGCCCCTCGCCGGCCAGCGCGTCGATGGCCAGGCGGACGCGGTTGCGGCTGACCCCGAACAGCTCCACCAGCTCGGCCTCGACCAGCCGCTGGCCCGGCAGCAGGTCACCGCGCAGGATCGCCTCGCGCAGCCGGGCCTCGGCCAGCTCGCGCTCTGCCGTACCCATGCCCGGAGCCTATGGATTGTCGCCAAGATTGTCAACAATATGCCGCCCGCCGCCGCGCGGCCCGGACCGGTGCGGTGGATACCATGCGGCAGGGAGGCGTTGATGATCACTACGGAGCGACGCGACCGGGTCGGGCTGATCCGCATCGACCGGCACGAGCGCCGCAACGCGCTGGACGCCGAGCACTGCGACGCGCTGCGTGACGCCGCGACCGCGCTCGCCGCGGCCGGCATGCGCGCGCTGGTCGTCACCGGCCACGGCAGCAGCTTCTGCGCCGGCGCCGACCTCGGCGGCGTCTACGGCGAAGGGTTCCGCGCCGCGCTCTACGGCATGCTGCGCACCCTCACCGCGCTCCCGGTGCCGGTGCTCGCCGCGGTCAATGGCCCGGCCATCGGCGCGGGCACCCAGCTGGCCATCGCCTGCGACCTGCGGGTCGCGGCGGACACGGCAACCTTCGCGGTACCCACCGCGCGCAACGGGCTCGCGGTCGACGCGTGGACCGTGCGCCGCCTCGCCCTGCTCGCCGGCGGCGGCGC
>DATEJJ010000985.1:0-4857 GCA_035278125.1 Rugosimonospora sp. | reverse complement strand
CGGGAGCTGCGCGGGCAGAAGATGTCGATGATCTTCCAGGACCCGCTGACCGCGATGCACCCGTACTTCACGGTGGGCCAGCAGATCATCGAGGCGTACCGGATCCACCACAAGGTCAGCAAGCAGGTCGCCAGGGAGCGCGCGGTCGAGATGCTGGACCGGGTGGGCATCCCGCAGGCGCGCAAGCGGGTGGACGACTACCCGCACCAGTTCTCCGGCGGTATGCGGCAGCGCGCGATGATCGCCATGGCGCTGGTGAACAACCCGGAGCTGCTGATCGCGGACGAGCCCACCACCGCGCTGGACGTGACGGTACAGGCGCAGATCCTGGACCTGATCCGGGACCTGCAGGACGAGTTCGGCTCCGCGGTCATCATCATCACCCACGACCTGGGCGTGGTCGCCGAACTGGCCGACGACATCCTGGTGATGTACGGCGGCAAGGCGGTCGAGTACGGCACCGCGGAGGAGATCTTCCGCCGCCCCGAGCACCCGTACACCTGGGGCCTGCTCGGCTCGATGCCGCGCCTGGACCAGGACGTGCGCGAGCGCCTGACGCCGATCAAGGGCACTCCGCCCAGCCTGATCAACCTGCCGGCCGGGTGCTCCTTCAACCCGCGCTGCCCGCAGGTGGAGCGCGGTGGTATCCCGTGCAAGAGCGAGGTACCGACGCTCGCCGAGGGCGACCTGCACGGCGTCGCCTGCCACATCCCACCCGCCGAGCGCCGCCGCATCTTCGCCGAAGAGATCGCGCCGAACCTGTGAGCGACCGGAGGACGCCGTGACCATCGCCGCACAGCCGCAAGGAGCCACCGTGCCGACGCCCACCGACAACCTGCTTGAGGTGACCGGGCTGGAGAAGCATTTCCCGATCACCCGGGGCATCTTCTTCAAGCGCAGGGTCGGTGCGGTACGCGCGGTGGACGGCATCGACTTCTCCATCCGCGCCGGCGAGACGCTGGGCCTGGTGGGCGAGTCGGGCTGCGGCAAGTCGACCACGGGCCGGCTGGTCACCCGCATCCTGGAGCCGACCGGCGGGAAGATCGTCTTCGAGGGGCGGGACGTCAGCCACCTCTCGGTCGGCCAGATGCGCCCGCTCCGGCGCGACGTACAGATGATCTTCCAGGACCCGTACTCGTCGCTGAACCCGCGGCACACGGTGGGCGCGATCGTGGGCGCGCCGCTGTCCGTACAGTCCATCCCGACGCCGCAGGGGCGCAAGAAGGCGGTACAGGAGCTGCTCGAACTGGTGGGTCTCAACCCCGAGCACTACAACCGGTACCCGCACGAGTTCTCCGGCGGCCAGCGGCAGCGTATCGGCATCGCCCGCGCACTTGCCCTGCGACCCAAGCTGATCGTGGCCGACGAGCCGGTCTCCGCGCTGGACGTGTCGATCCAGGCCCAGGTGGTCAACCTGCTGGACGACCTGCAGCGCGAGCTGAACCTGACGTACCTGTTCATCGCGCACGACCTGTCCGTGGTGCGGCACATCTCGGACCGGGTCGCGGTCATGTACCTCGGGAAGATCGTCGAGGTGGCCGACCGGGACGCGCTGTACAAGCAGCCGCTGCACCCGTACACGGTGGCGCTGATGTCCGCGGTACCGGTGCCGGACCCGGCTCGCCGGGACAAGGCGCAGCGGGAGCGGATCCTGCTGTTCGGCGACGTACCCAGCCCGATCGACCCGCCGTCCGGCTGCCGGTTCCGTACGCGGTGCTGGAAGGCGCAGGAGATCTGCGCGGAGGAGGTGCCCCCGCTCGCGGCGGCGGTGGACGGGCACGAGGTCGCCTGCCACTTCCCGGTACAGGAGTCCGAGCGCACCGCACGCGGCGCCCAGGCCGCGCAGGAGGCTGCCGCCGAAAAGGCCGCGGCCGTCGCCGCATCCGCAGAGCCGGTCGAGGGTACCGCCGTCTAGCCCGACGGCCGATGGCCAGTGCCAGCCTCAGCCCGCCCGCGCCCCGATCACATCCATCTGCGAGTGAATACGGGGGCGGGCGGGCTGAGTCGCGGATCAGCCCCGGTTGATCGCGCTGGCAACCGCCTTGAGTGACGCGGTCACGATGTTGCGGTCGCGCCCGACGCCCCAGAACACCTGACCGTCCACTTCGGCCTCGACGTACGCGACGGCCTCGGCGTCCCCGCCGGAGGACAGCGCGTGCTCGGCGTAGTCGAGTACCCGCACCGAAATGTCTACATCGGACAGAGCGTGGACGAACGCGTCGATCGGCCCGTTCCCGATGCCGACGAGGTCGCGTGACACCCCGCCGATCACGCCGGACACGGTGAGCTCCACCTTGCCGTCCACAGTGGACGTCGAGTACCGGCTCACGTCCACCCGTGGCGCGGCCGGGGTCAGGTAGGTCGCGGCGAAGATGTCCCACATCTGCTCGGGGCCGACCTCGCCGCCTTCGTCGTCGGTGTGCCGCTGGATGACGCCGGAGAACTCGATCTGCAGCCGGCGCGGCAGCTCCAGGTGGTGCTCGGTCTTCATGATGTACGCGACGCCGCCCTTGCCGGACTGCGAGTTGACCCGGATCACCGCCTCGTATGTGCGGCCCAGGTCCTTGGGGTCGATCGGCAGGTACGGCACGCCCCAGGCGAAATCGTCCACCGGTACCCCGGCCTCGGCGGCGTCCCGCTGCAGCCAGTCGAAGCCCTTGTTGATGGCGTCCTGATGGGAGCCGGAGAACGCCGTGTAGACCAGGTCGCCGGCGTACGGGTGCCGCTCGTGTACCGGCAGCTGGTTGCAGTACTCCACGGTGCGCCGGATCTCGTCGATCTGGCGGAAGTCGATCTGCGGGTCGATGCCCTGGCTGAACAGGTTCAGGCCCAGCGTGACCAGGTCCACGTTGCCGGTACGCTCGCCGTTGCCGAATAGGCAGCCCTCGACGCGGTCGGCGCCGGCCAGCACACCCAGCTCGGCGGCGGCCACCGCGGTACCCCGGTCGTTGTGCGGGTGCAGGCTCAGCACCACGCTGGTGCGGCGGGGCAGGTTGCGGGACATCCACTCGATCGAGTCGGCGTACACGTTGGGCGTGGCCATCTCGACGGTCGCCGGTAGGTTCACGATCAGCGGCCGGTCCGGCGTGGGGTCCACCACGTCGATGACGGCCGAGCAGATCTCCAGCGCGTAGTCCAGCTCGGTGCCCGTGTACGACTCCGGCGAGTACTCGTAGAAGATGTCGGTGTCCGGGGTCCAGATGTCCCGGTACTTCTGGCAGATCCGGGCCGCGCTGGTGGCGATGTCGGTGATGCCGGCCCGGTCCAGGCCGAACACCACGCGCCGCTGCAGCACCGACGTCGAGTTGTAGATGTGTACGATCGCCCGCCGCGCGCCGCGCAGCGACTCGAACGTGCGCTCGATCAGGTGCTCCCGGCACTGGGTCAGCACCTGGATGGTGACGTCGTCCGGTACCAGGTCCTGCTCGATGAGCTGCCGGATGAAGTCGAAGTCGGTCTGGCTGGCCGCCGGGAAACCGACCTCGATCTCCTTGTACCCCATCTGCACCAGCAGGGTGAACATCCGGCGCTTGCGCTCCGGGGACATCGGGTCGATCAGGGCCTGGTTACCGTCCCGCAGGTCGACCGCGCACCAGCGGGGGGCCACCTCGATCCGCCGGCCGGGCCACTGCCGGTCCGGCAGGTCGACCGGAAACTGCTGGTGGTACGGCTGGTAGCGCTGGTACGGCATGGCGCTGGGCCGCTGCCGGGCGATCGCGTCGTCGCTCATGGCGGAGAACTCTCCAAGTCGTGTCATGTGGGCGTGCGTCACGCAGTGTCAGGAGTGCCTGATACAGCAATACAAAGTCAATGCAGAGGAGGGCGGCGCACAGCAACACCGCGACGGGGTGCCGGCCGGTCAGGCCCCGTCGCGGCGGCGAAGAAGGAGCGCCTGCCACATGACAGGAGTCACGCTAGCACGTCCGGCCCGGCGCTCGCGACGCTCCGGCAGTGGCTACGCCTGTGACGGTGACGTCGAGGCGGACGGCGTGACGGCCGGCGGGGCGCCACCCGTGATGGGTACCGGGTCCTGCGCGACCACGGGCGCGGGCAGCGTGGCGGTGGGGGGCGCGGGGGCCGGGGTACCGGACAGGAGCAGCGTGCCCAGGCCCAGGTTGGCCGCCGTCAGCGTGCCGTCCGTGGCGTAGCAGTAGACCCCGGCGTCCACCGGCGCGGCCAGCGAGGCCGAGCTGGGCTCGATGGAGAAGCACTGGCCCTGCGCGCCGGGCAGCGTACTCGTGGTGTCCACTGCGATCGCCACCTGTCGATCAGTCAGCACGCCGAGCCAGTCCGTGAACAGGTGCTGGACGCGCGGATCGAGCTGGGCCGGCAGCCGGCCGTCCGGGCCTGCCACGCGTACGCAGCCGGGGCTCGCGTCGTTCGTCGCGCACTGGTACAGCCCGGCCCTGGTCGCACCAACCGCCAGGTCGGTACCGGCGGCGGTGGCGCCGGGTACGGTGACCAGCCAGGACCCGTCCTGGGCCACGGTCACCGTGACGGTCCGGGGCGCGTGCCCCTTGCTGGTCAGCGTGTACCCGGCCACGTACCGCTTGTCCTGCGCGGCCGCGACACGCGCGGCGAGCTGCCCCCACGCGTCGGTGGGTCCGGTCGGCACCGGGCTGCCGCTGCCCGCCGCGTCGGGTGGTTGGGGTGGCTGCCCGCCGCAGCCCGTGACCAGCGCCGCCAACGCCAGCCCGAGCACCACACATCCGGTCTTCAGTTGGGCCCGCACGCGCTCCATTGTCGACCAGCCCCAGGCCGGATCGTGGGATCGACTCTCCCGGCGCTGCGCGGCCGCCGGTACCCTGGTCACGTTCGTTACGACGCCGCCGGACCGGCTCGCCGCCGGCGGCGTCG
>DATEJJ010000984.1:0-15267 GCA_035278125.1 Rugosimonospora sp. | reverse complement strand
CTGGTCGCGACCGACATCATGATCTTTTCTGGTACGGGCCGCGGGTGACCCGTTACCGGCACAGGATTCTGTCAGCGGGGTCACAGGCGCCACTCAGCTGGCTGGCGCACTGTTGAACCATGAGCGTGATCCTCGTCATCGTCGGTACCGTGCTGCTCCTGTTCGAGCTGCTGCTCGTGGCCCGCGCGGTGCTGGACTGGAGCGCGGCCCTGGCCGGCCCGCCGGTACCCGGATCGGTGCGCTCCCGGCTGTCGGCGACGGCGCGGGCACTGACCGAGCCGGTACTCGCCCCGGTGCGCCGGGTACTCCCGCCCCTGCGCCTCGGCCAGGTCTCCCTCGACACCTCGTTCATCGCCGTCTTCGTCGCGATCCTCCTGCTCCGCCAACTCATCGTGATGCTCTAGCCTGCCCGGATCTTGGATTCCTTTCCCACCCAGGGGCGGGAAAGGAATCCAAGATCGCGGAGTTACTGGCAGGTGAGGGTGGAAGGGGCGGTGTTGGTGGTGGTCCAGGTGCCGGTGAAGCCGAAGGTGGTGCTGGCGCCGGCCCCCAGGGCGCCGTTGTAGCTGGCGTTCCGGACCGTCACGGCCGATCCGCTCTGGGTCGGGGTGCCGTTCCACAGTTGCGTGATCGTCTGTCCATTGGGGAATGTCCAGCCGACCGTCCACGCGCTGCGGGCGGCGGCGCCGTTGGTGACCGTCACGGTCACCTGGAACCCGCCCGCCCACTGGTTGGTGATCGCGTAGCTCGCGGTGCACCCGCCGGGTGGCGGCGGCGAGCCGGGCCCGGTGGAGGGCGGGACCGACGGAGGCGCCGACGGTGACGGCGTACCTCCACCGCCGGGGGCGGAGTTGTCCAGGCCGAGGAAGGTGATGGCCCGGCCCACCATGCCCGTCATCGGCAGGGCGTGACCGGCGCCGGCGACGCTGATCCCCTCCACCGGTGGCATGGTGCTGTTGGTGCCGTACCGGGTGCGGGTCCAGCCCGACTGCGGTGAGTCGGTCAGCACGGGCGTCTGGCTAACCCCGTCGAGGTTCGTCCACTGCTTGATTTCCTCCCCGAAGTTGTTGAAGTTGAGCGTGGTGTCGGCGGTACCGTGCCACAGCTGCATGCGCGGGTACGCGCCGGTGTAGCCGGGATCCATGGCGCGGGCCGCGTCGCCCCACTGCTGTGCCGTCTTGGTGATCTGACCGTTCGCGCACTGGCTGTTCCACGTGTTGGTGCTGCTGCCGGTGGCGAAGCAGGTCGCCGGTACGCCCATGAAGGCGGCGCCGGCCTTGAACACGTCCGGGTACTCCGCAGCCATGACGTCGGTCATCATCGCGCCAGACGACACGCCGCTGACGAATATCCGGTTCGGGTCCACGTTGTACTTCTGCCGGGTGAAGTCGACCATCGACATGATGCTCACGGGGTCGCTACCGCCACCCCGCTGGAGTGCCTGCGGCGAGTACACGTCGAAGCACTGCCCGCTGCGCGTCGCCTCCGGGAACACGATGATGTACCCGAACTGGTCCGCCGCGGTCACGTAGTCGTGGAAGTACCCGCTGAACAGCGCTGAGGCGGTACCGGTGCAGTAGTGGATCGCGACCAGCAGCGCCGGCCGCGCCGACACGTTGTTCGGCACGTAGATGTACATGTTGAGGTTGCTGGGGTTGTTGCCGAAGCCGGTGACCTGCGTGAGCGATGCGGCCGCGGCCGGTCGTGCGCCCAGCAGCACGCTCGCCGCGGCCAGTGGCATGAGCGCCGCCGCCAGCAGAGCCTTCAGGGACCGTTTCACCGATCCCTCCTTTCCGGGGGACGGTTACTGGCACGTGACGCTGGCCGGTACGGCGTTGGTGCCGTTCCAGTTGCCGGTGAAGCCGAAGGTGGTGCTGGCACCGGCACCGAGGGAGCCGTTGTAGCTGGCGTTCTGGACGGTCACGGCCGATCCGCTCTGGGTGACGGTTCCGTTCCAGAGCTGGGTGACGGTCTGTCCATTGGGGAATGTCCAGCCGACGGTCCAGGCGCTGCGGGCCGCCGCGCCGTTGGTGACCGTCACCGTCACCTGGAACCCGCCCTGCCACTGGTTGACGATCGCGTAGCCGGCGGTGCAGCCGCCCGGCGGCGGTGGAGGCGGCGGGCTGGCGGGAGCCGACGAGGTCGGCGCGGTCGACGGGCTCGGGCTGCGCGTGGCCGGCGGGCTGCTCTGGCCGGAGGCCGGGCCGATCGCGTTCAGCACCGTGGTGTAGAGCGGCTTCTGCTGCTCGCTGGTGTTCCACAGCAGCGGGGCGCCCTGGCCGGAGAAGGTGCCCGGTACCCAGGAGAAGTTGTCCGAGACACCCCACACCGTCCAGCCGACGCACCGGCTGATGGCCTTGCACGCGTTGATCACGTTGGTGTAGTACGTGGCCTGTGTCGCGTCCTTTGTGGAGTCTTCCGGCAGCACCATGCGCACGTCCAGCTCGGTGACGGCGACGTCGAGGCCGAGGTTGGCGAAGCGCTGCATGTTGGCCTGCATGTTGGTGGGGAAGCTGAACTGGATGGCCAGGTGGGTCTCGAAGCCGATGCCGTCCAGCGGTACACCCTGCTGCTTGAGCGCGGAGGCCAGGTTGAACATGGCGTCCGCCTTCGCGCCCTGCCCCTCGATGTTGAAGTCGTTGAGGTACAGCTTCGCGGCCGGGTCGGCCGCGTGGGCGGTACGCAGCGCGTCCGCGATGTACGCCTGGCCACCGCCGAACGCGTTGAAGAAGACGTCCTGCCGGAACGTACCGTCGTCATTGAAGGGTTCGTTCACCACGTCCCACGCGTAGATCTTGCCCTTGTAGTGGGTGGCCTCGGTGGTGATGTGGTTCTCCATGGCCTGCTGCGCGGTGGTGCCGGACAGGCTGGACACCCAACCGGGCAACTGGCTGTGCCAGACCAGGTTGTGCCCGCGTACCCGCTCGCCGTGCGCGGTCGCGAAGGACACCACCTGGTCGCCCGGGCTGAAGTTGAACGATCCGCGGGACGGCTCGGTCGTGTCCCACTTCATTTCGTTCTCCGGCGTGACCATGTCGAACTGCGAGCCGGCAAGGCTGCTGTACGTGGCGTCGCTGGCGTGCGCGTTGGTGTACGCGACACCGAAGTAGCGCCCCTGCGCCTCGGCGGCGGCAGCCAGACCCGTGGCGGCGTGGGCGGAGGGAACCCGCAGCATGACGATGCTGGCTGCCACGACGGCCAGGACGGACGCGGCCGCCATGCCGAGCAGCCGGAGTCGCTGCGGTGCTTGACGTGTGCTCAACGAATGTCTCCTTCAGGAGCCGTGCGGACACCGGTACCTGCGCACCGGCGCGAGACGCACCAGACCACCGGACCACACCCGTGGCCCGGTCGGGCAGTCCCCGGCACACCGCCCGGTCTGGCCGGAAATGGACTGCGAAACAATCGGCTCCCACCTTCCGGAAATTTCGGAAGGTGGGGAGAGCCTACGTGCTTGATTCCTTACCGTCAATGCCTGCCGGCGCCCGCCCGGGCAAGGTGACTAACCGGAAGTGTTGGATGTGTTAGGTAGGCCGGAGCCCGGGTACGCACAACCCGATGCCCGGGAAGAAGATCATGGTCTACACCATCCCCAACGAGGGGCACTTCAACATCATCAAGCGGCTGATCCGGCGGTACCAGGACCGGCACAGCTTCGCGGTGACCCTGGTCGACCGGCACAACTCCGCACCCATCCTGGCCGGCCTGACCGCGCCGGTACGTACGCTGCGCGGCTCCGGCCGGTACCGGAACACCCCGGCCAGCCGGGTGTTCCAGCGGGCGGGCGACCTGCTCGGCGAGTGCGTCCGGGCCGGCGCCGAATTCCAACCCGATCTGATCCTGTACGACTTCTGCGCGCTGGAGGGCCGGCTTGCCGCCGACGTGCTGCGGGTACCCTCCTGGTGCTCGATTCCGGGCCTGATCGGTCCGCAACTCGACACCCGGTACCTCGCCGCCAGCCTGTACTCGCCGGAGAACCGGGAGGCGATGGCGCTGATCCGGCGCCGGTACGGGTTGGCCGTGGTGCCGGCCGAGGTGGAGCTGATCTCCAACAGCCTGCACCTGCCCGGCGAGCAGAACCTGCTCTGGTCGTACCCGGCGGTGACTCCGGGCAACTTCCTGCACAACCGCCGCCCGGCCCGGTACCGGTTCGCCGGCTACCTGTCCGACGGGTACGACGGGCGGTCGCGCGCGGGCCGGCGTACCCGGGTGGTGTATCTGTCGCTGGGCACCGAGGTGATGGACAACCTCTGGCCGGCGCAGGAGGAGACCCGGCGGGGCGTGCGTACCTGCCTGGCCGCGCTGGCGAAGCTGTGGGACGGCAGCGGCCTGCGCGTGGTGTTCTCCACCATGGGGCGGCGGGTGCTGGACCGGTACCCGGCCAACTGGACCGTGTGCGACCGGGTGGACCAGCAGCGGATCCTCAGTACCGCCGACGTGTTCGTCACGCACGGCGGCAGCAACAGCTTCCACGAGGCGCTGCTGCTCGGGGTACCGCCGGTGGTCACGCCGTTCTTCGGGGACCAGGTGCTGACCGGGCGGCGGGTCGAGGAGTTGGGTGTGGGCATCGGTCTGGGTACCGACGAGGACATCGACCGGGACAAGCCGAAGCACTTCCTCACGCCCGAACTCGCCGGCCGGATCGACGACGCGGTACGGCTCGTGCTGGGCACCGACCGGTACCGCGCGGCGATCCGGCGGCTCCCACTCGCGGCGGCGCCGCCGCTCGCGGACCTCGACTGAGCGGCGGCGACAAGCCGTCGGATCAGTTCAGCGACCAGCTCTGGTTGCTGCCGCCGTTGCAGTCGTACAGCTCCAGCAGCGTGCCGTTGCCGGTGGCCGCGCCGGTCACGTCGAGGCACCGTCCAGATTGGACACCGGTGATGGTGCCGTTGCTGTTGACCGTCCACTGCTGGTTGGTCTGGCCGTTGCAGTCCCAGATGACCACCGCGGTACCGTTGCCGGTCCCGTTGTTGTACGCGTCGAGGCACTTGTTTCCGTACACCACCAGCTGCTTGCGTGACGTGTACGCCCACGCCTGGTTCGCGCCGCCGGTGCAGTCCCAGATCTGTGCCCGGGTACCGTTGGTGATGGTGTTGTCGTTGATGTCCAGGCAGCGGCTGGACTGACCGCCCACCACCTCGGTGGCGTCCGTACCCGGCAGCGCCGCCAGCGCGACACCGTCCATGTCGGGTGCCCACGCCGACGCGTTCCCGAACGTGAGTGTGTTGGCGCCCTTGGCCAGCGAGACGATCGCGGACACCGTGCCGGGTGTGCTCCACGAACCGGTCGGCGGGAACGCGACAACCGTCGGCGTCTGCCCGTTCACGGTCAGCGTGGCGGTACGGGGTGTGCTGTCGCCGTTGAGGTATCCGATGGTGAGCACGTACAGGCCCGTGGCCGACGCGCTGACGGCGTTGTACCGCAAGGTGTTCGCGCTGCCGTTGCCGATCGAGCCGACCGCCGACCCGCCGGAGCACGCGCCGCACGAGACGACCGCGGCGCTGCCGGCGCGCGTGTTGCTCGACGACTCGGCCTCGTACGTGGTGGACCCCGCCTCGGTGCCGGTCACGGTCAGCATCACCGAACCGTTCGCCGGTACGCTCACGCCGTACGAGCCGGTGAAGGTGCCGGCGTTCGTGGCGGTCCACAGGTTGCGTACCGATGCTGAGCCGCTACTCAGCCCGAGATCGGCCCAGCGGACCGCCATCGTGGCCGCGGCGGACGTGCGGTTGAGCAGCACCACGGCGCGCCGGCCGGAGCCGGACAGCACCTTCGCGTACACCTGCAGGCCCTGGCTGTCCTCGGCCACCTTCACCCCGGGCAGCCCGCGCGGGTCCTGGTCGACCGCGATGACGTCGGAGTTCTTCAGGATGGACGCGGTGGTCGAGCCCATGGTGGCGAGGTTGTTGCCGGCCAGCAGCGGCGCGCCGGTCACCGCCCAGAGGCTCATCTCGGTGCTCGCCTGCGTATCGGTCAGGCCGGACATGCCGACGGTGAGCATGTCCGGGTCGTTGACGTATCCGGTGTGCGCGTCCACCGGGTGCTGCGCCTGGTCGAAGTTGGTCAGTACCTGCGACAGCGTGGCGGTCGCGCCGTAGAGGATGATGTCCGCGCTGGTGCGCCACAGGTCGCCGGTGCCGGCGCCCCAGTTCCACGGGTTGCCCCGGCCCCAGTCGCAAATGGACAGTACCATCGGGTGCCCGGTGGTCGCGGTCGCTGCGGCCAGCGCGCTGCTGATCGCCTGGTACGTCGTCTTCGGGTCCAGCCCCTCGGCGTCGCCGCCGCACCAGTCCACCTTCACATAGTCGAAGCCCCACTCCTCGAACTGGGTGAAGTCCTGCTGGTAGTGGCCTTCGCTGCCGGTGTTGGCCGCGGCCGGGCGCCCGGTCGGGTAGTAGTACCCGCAGCCGTTGAGGCCGGCGTCGGTGTAGATGCCGGCCTTCAGGCCCTTGCTGTGGATGTACGCCGCGATCGCGGCCATCCCGCCGGGCCAGTCTGACGTGTCCACAGTGATGTTTCCGGAGCCGTCCCGGGTACCCTGCCACCAGCCTTCGTCGATGTTGACGTACTGGTACCCGGCGGCGGGCAGCCCGGCCGCGACGAACGCGTCGGTCTGCTGCTGGATCACCGAATAGTTGATTTGTGCCGCGAAGCTGTTCCAGGACGCCCAACCCATCGGCGGGTGGGCCACGGTTATCTGGTTCGAGGTGAGCGCGGAGGTCGCCGCCGTGGCGGGATGGGCGATCGCGGTGACCGCGCCCAGTGCGAGCGCGGCGACGGCGAGGACGGTGGGTTTGCGCAGCCGAGGATTCATCCGGCGTGTTGTCCTTTCCCGCAGGTCGGGGTGTTGGGTTAGGACGTGATTGTTAGCGTTCACATTTCAGTTACGCGGGCATCACGTTTCGAGGGTGTCGACGGTGCGGCCATTGTTATCGGCCGATAGAGGGCTGTCAAGGGCGGCTGCGGTGGTGGTATGCGACGTACCCGAGCCGGTCGCCGATCCGACCGGGGTGTGGAGCATGCGCCACGTCTGAGCCGCCGCCACGGCTAACCGGGTACGACGTCGATGGTGACGGTCTCCGGGTGGCTGGTCAGCCGGCGGTTGTCCACGACCACGCGGAGCGTGAAACGCGCGTGGCGGGCACGGAGCAGCCGGCGCGGGTCGGTGGCGGAGAGCGTTCCGGTGACCCGGTCGATGGTGAACAGGCCGACGCCGGTACCCCCGATGATCTGCCAATTGCCCAGCTGGTCGCCGGCCGCGCCGTCGGCCGCCACCGTGCCCACGACGGCGCCGTGCCCGAGCGTGAAGAGCTGGCCGGGGCGGACCACCGGCCGGGCGCCGTCCAGGTGCCGGGTCGCCAGCTCCATGAAGGAGGGCCAGTCGGGTACAGGCGTGTGGCCCTGCGCGTGCCGGCGCCAGCCGACCGTACCGTCGATGAACGCCACGTCGATGGGTGGCGTGCCGCCGATGGATTCGCCGGGCCCGGAGGTGAACACGGTGCCGGGCGGGATCACCTGGCCGGGCCAGCCCAGCAGCTCCCAGGCGGGGGAGGAGAACGCGCCCGCGAGGTACATGCCGCGGGGGTCGGTCCAGGCGTCGCCGAAGCCGGGCGGGGTGTCGGTGCCGCCGTTGGTGAGGACCACGCGCGGGGCGATCAGCGCCAGCACGCAGTGCACGTCGACCGGGAGCCGCGCCACCCGGCGCGGCCAGTAGCGGCCGGGGTGGAGTTCGCCGGCGTACCGCATGATGTTGCCGGCGACCCAGTGGTACTCGGTGTCCGCGCCGCTGACCAGTTCGAGGGTCTCGCCCCAGGCGCGCCGCGCCCAGGAGGTGCCCAGCGCGCCGGCGCTGCTCGGGAACGCCGCGCCGATGCGCTCGTCGTACGCGGCGGCGACCAGGGTGGCCTTGCCGAAGCGGGAGTGCCCCTGCACCCCGACGCGGGTGGCGTCGACGGCGGGGTCGGTCTCGAAGTAGTCGATCAGGCGGCTGATGCCCCACCCCCAGACGGCCAGCGCGCCCCAGTCCAGCGGTGCGCGCCAGCGACCCTTGTTGATCAGGCCGATGAGGTAGCTGGACAGGTTGGCGCCGCCGCTGTCGGGCTGCAGCGCGGTGGCGTTGTAGGCGAACAGGCCGTACCCGTGCGGCGCGGTGAACCGCCAGGCGCTGGTGGACGGGTCGAAGGTGACGATCACGGGTACCGGGCCGGGCGCGTCGAGCGGGGTACGCAGGGTGCCCTGGATGACCGGCGTGTCGCGCAGCTGCGGGTACCCGGAGGTGTCGATGGTGCCGGTGATCACCCGGTCGCGGAAGGACACGCCGTTCGCGGTACCCAGGCTGGGCGGTCCCGAGGTCCAGGTGATGCGGGGCCAGCGGCTGCGGTCGGGGATGCGGCCGTAGAGGTTGTCCCGGACCAGGCGCAGGATCTCCGGGCGGCGCCGCAGCCACCAGTCCTCGGGGGTGCGCACCGGCCGGCCGTCGCGCATGCGCAGCAGCTCGATGTCCGGGTACCTCGGGTCCGCGGTGGGGCCGTAGTCCCCGAACGGCGAGACGGCGCCGCCGGCCAGCCCCGCGTCGTCGTCGTAGGTGATCCACTGCCCGAAGGCGGCCCGGGTGACGAAGTGCCCGAGCGGGTCGGCCCAGTTGCCCTCCGGGTCGGCCGGGTCCCGGGGCGTGGTGTTCGGCGGCCGGTTCGGGTCGGTGGCCCGCGGCGGCAGCTGCGGTACCGGGATGCCGAGCTGCCACAGCATCTGCTCCCGGTCCTGGGTGGTGGTGATGCTGGCGTCGGGCATCTCGGGGAAGGGCGAGGGCGGGCGGCGGGTACCGGCCACGAGGGGTACGCCGGCCGCGGCCATGCCGGCGAGTAGTTGGCGGCGGCGGATCTGGTCGTGCGGGCGCTCAGGGTACTCGGGCATCGGATCCCCCAGGACTTCCGGAACAAGAGCAGAAACTATCGGCCGTGCGTCCGGAACCTATCCCGCGTATCGATGTGCGTCAACACTCAGGGCGACCCTGCCGCTACCCGACGGGTGCAATCGCCCGATTCCGGCAGCCGGGTGCGGCACCGGCGGATACGCTCGGCCGACGGGGCGGCGGCAGCGCCAGCATTCGGAACAGGCACATGAGCGAACGGGAACGGCAGCGGCTCGCCGCGCTACACGAGTACCACGTGGTCGACGAGCCGGCCGACGACGAGTTGCAGGCCGTGGTGCGCGTGGCCGCCGCGGTCGCCGGGGTACCCACGGTCACCCTGAACATCATCGACGAGAACCGGCAGTGCCAGCTGACCACCGTCGGCTTCGCCGGTACCGACTCGGCGCGCGACGACTCGATGTGCGCGGTGGTCTTCCAGTCCGGCCAGTTCACCCACGTGCGGGACGCCCGGCTGGACCCGCGCTTCGCGGCGAACCCGTGGGTCACCGGGCTGCTGGGGGAGGTGCGCTTCTACGCGTCCGCGCCGCTGGTCAGCCCGCAGGGCTACCCGCTGGGTACGCTCTGCGTCTTCGACAGCCAGCCCGGCGAGCTGAGCGGCGGCCAGATCGACCGGCTGCGGGACCTGGCCAAGGTGATCATCGCGCTGTTCGAGCGCCGCCGGCAGGCACGCCGCAACGCGGAACTGGCCGCCGAGACCGAGCGGCAGCGCGCCGAGCTGACCCTCGCCGTGGCCGAACTGAGCCGCTCCAACACCGAGCTGGAGCAACTCGCCGGCGTGGCCAGCCATGACCTGGCGGCGCCGATCAGCGTGGTCGCCGCGTACCTGGAGATGCTGCAGGACGAGTACGGGCACCTGCTCGACGCCCAGGCCAACGGCTGGATCAGCACCGCGAGCCGGGCGGTCGCGCGGATGAGTACGCTGCTCGAGGCGCTCCTCGAGTACGCCCGCGCGGGCGGTGGCGTCTGCCGCCGGGAGCCGACCGACGTCCAGCAGGCGCTGGACAGCGCGCTGGCCGACCTGCGCAACGCGCTGGCGGGTGCGCGGGTGTCCGTGCCCCGCCCGCTGCCGGTGCTGGAGGCCGACCCGACCCTGCTGCGCCAGCTACTGCAGAACCTGGTCAGCAACGCGATGAAGAACCGCCGCCCGGACCGGCCCTGCCAGATCGCGGTCACCGCCGAGCTGTCGGACGCCGGCTGGGTGGTCACCGTCGCCGACAACGGCACCGGCATCCCGCCCGAGGAGCGCCCGCGGCTGTTCGACATCTTCGTCAACGGCGAGACCCACAGCACCCGCGGTCACCGCATCGGGCTGGCCACCTGCCAGCGGATCGTGGAGTGTCACCACGGTCGCATCTGGACCACCGAGACGCCCGGCGGCGGTACCAGCATCCACTTCACCCTGCCGCCCGAGTCCTGAGTCACGGCTCAGCCCGCCGGACGGCCGCGGTGCCGCCGGGGTCCAGCGGCCGGGCGGTGGTACGGCTCATCCGGCGTTGCAGCCAGTACGCGAACGCGGACAGGGTACCGCAGATACCGACGTAGATCGCGCCGGCGACGAGGTACGAGGCGACGTACGGGAAGTCGAACGAGCCCCGCCCGCCGATCTGCTTCGCGGCGTACAGCAGCTCGGGATAGGTGATGATGAAGCCGAGCGCGGTGTCCTTGAGCAGCACCACGAGCTGGCTCACGATGGCGGGGAGCATCGCGCGTACCGCCTGCGGCAGCAGGACGAGGCGCAGCACCTGCGACTTGCGCAGCCCCAGCGCGTACCCGGCCTCGGACTGTCCACGCGGGACAGCCAGCATGCCGGCGCGGAAGATCTCGGCCAGTACCGCTCCATTGTAGAGGGTCAGGCCGAACACCAGCGCCCACAGCGTCTCCAGGTGCAGCCGGTACTGCAACGGTACGTAGTAGAAGAAGAAGATGAGGATCAGCAGCGGGATGGCGCGGAACAGCTCGACGATCCAGGTCACCGGTACCCGGATGGCGGCGTGGTCGGACAGGCGCCCGGCCGCGCAGAGTGCGCCGAACACGAGTGCCAGCACAGCCGCGATTCCGGCCGCCTGGAGGGTGGCGAGCAGCCCGTCGAGCAGTTCCCGCTGCACCGCGGTGTACTGGAACTGAGCCAGCCGGGCGGCGCTGAACTGGTCGGTGCCGACCAGCCGCGCCGCCGCGTACCCGACGAGGACGAGGACCGCGACGGTGGCCAACGCCCCGGCGACCCGGTTGCGCGCCCGGGCCTTAGGGCCCGGCACGTCATACAACAAGCCACTCATCGGGATACTGCCCAGCGTCGTTCGAGACGGCGCTGCAGGGCGGCCAGCGGGGCGATGAGGACGAGGAAGCCGATGGTTATCCAGATCAGCGTGGCGAACTGGTTCTCGCCCCGCTCGGACAGGTACGCCGGGATCGCGCCCGCCTCCAGCACCGAGAAGCCGGCCGCGATGGTGGTGTTCTTCAGCATCGCGATGAGCACGCTCACCAGCGGCGGCACGATCGCGCGGAACGCCTGTGGCAGCACGATCTGGCCGAGCACCTGGGTGAATGTCATGCCCAGGGCGCGCGCCGCCTCGGCCTGCCCGGGTGCGACGGTGTTGACTCCGGCACGCACCACCTCGCACACGAACGCCGCGGTGTAGACGGTCAGCGCGAGGCAGGCGCTGGGGAAGTAGTCGATCGGGATGTCCAGTTTCGGCACCGCGAACACCAGAAACGCGAAGATCAGCGTCAGTGGCGTATTGCGTATCACCTGGACGTACCCGGTGCCCACCGCCCGCAGCACCGGTACCGGCGAGACCCGCGCGGCGGCGAGCAGCGTGCCGAGCAGCAGGCTGCCCACGGCCGCGATCGCGAACAGTTCGACGGTGGTGCGGAAGCCGCGCCAGAAGATGTCGCCGTTGCCGGTGAGCGTGTGCAGGAGGGTGTTCATGCGCTCCTCACGTCGGGACCGGTCCCGGTGGCCGCGCGGGGCGGCCACCGGGACGGCGGCGGAAGGTCAGTACCGCTCCAGCGGCGGCGGGTTCGCGGTCGAGCCGGAGCGGCCCAGCGTGCCGGTGTAGATCTTCTGCCAGGTGCCGTCCTGCGCGGCGGCGGCCAGCACGTCGTTGATGAAGCCGCGCAGCGCCTTGTCGTCGTGGGCCAGGCCGATGCCGTACTTCTCGACGCTGAACGGCTGGCCCACCACGCGCAGCCTGGTCGGGTTCTGCGCGGCGTACCCCTTGAGGATCGCGTCGTCCGTGGTGACCGCGTCGATCCGCTTGTCCAGCAGCTGCGACACGCACTCCGAATACGTCTTGAACTCGGAGATGTTCTGGTCCTCGGTCAGCTTCTGGTCGCGTACCCGCTGCAAGGGCGTGGAGCCGGTCGCCGAGCAGACCTTCTTGCCCTTCAACGTGTCCTTGCCCGTGATGGACATGTCGTCCTTGCGTACCAACAGATCCTGCCCGGCGATGAAGTACGGGCCGGCGAAGGACACGTCCTTCTTGCGCTTGTCGGTGATGGAGTACGTGCCGACGTAGTAGTCGATGTCACCACCCTTGATGGCGGTTTCCCGGTTGGCGGACGGGATCTCCTTGTACTCGATCTTGTCCGGGCCGAGGCCGAGCCTGGCCGCGATCAGCTGGGCCATCTCGATGTCGAAGCCGCAGCGCTGGCCGGCGGCGTTCTTGTAGCCGAGGTTGGGCTGGTCGGCCTTGACGCCGATGACCACCTTGCCGGCGGCCTTGATTCTGTCGTATGTCGGGCTGCCGGTCAGCGTCACGCCGGTGGCCGGTGCCAGGGCCACGCCGGACGACATGCAGGTGTCGGCGGTGCCGGCGGTGCCGCTCGCGCCGGCGTTGCCGGGCGCCGTGGGCGTACCCGACTTGCCGCACCCGGCCACCGCCAACCCCAGCGCCGCGATCAGTACGAAACGATGAACTCGCATCTGCTCCCCTTCAGTGCGTGAGTACCTTCGACAGGAAGTCCCGCGCCCGCCCGCTGCGCGGGTTCGCGAAGAACTCTCCGGGTGGCGCCTGCTCGACCAGTTGGCCGTCGGCCATGAAGACCACCCGGTTGGCGGCGTGCCGGGCGAAGCCCATCTCGTGGGTGACCACGACCATGGTCATGCCGTCGGCGACGAGCGCGGTCATCACGTCCAGCACCTCGCCGACCATCTCCGGGTCCAGCGCGCTGGTCGGCTCGTCGAACAGCATCGCCTTGGGCTGCATGGCCAGTGCCCGGGCGATCGCGGCGCGCTGCTGCTGGCCGCCGGACAGCTGCGCGGGCAGCTTGCGCGCCTGGTCCGCGATGCCGACCCGGCGCAGCAGCGTCTCGGCCCGCTCGCGGACCACCTCGGCCCGCTCCCCCCGTACCTTGAGCGGCCCGAGCATGACGTTGTCCAGCACGGTCTTGTGCGCGAACAGGTTGAATGACTGGAACACCATGCCGACCTCGCTGCGCAGCCGGGCCAGCGCCCGCCCCTCCGCGGGCAGCGGCCGGCCGTCGAAGCAGATCTCGCCCGAGTCGATCGGCTCCAGCCGGTTGATGGTGCGGCACAGCGTGGACTTGCCGCCGCCGGACGGCCCGACCACCACGACCACTTCGCCGCGCGCCACGTTCAGGTCGACGTCTTTGAGCACCTGTACGGGGCCGAACCACTTGTTGACCCGGTTCATGGTGATCAGCGATGTACTAACCTGCATCGTGCTCATCTGCCCGCCTTCGCGCCGGTTGTGCATTGATCGTGGCCCCTGGAAGTCACGTCCCGGTAACGCGAGGTGGGAGAGGATTTCTAGTCGCCGCGGTACGGCGGGAGCTTCGGGTCGAGCGCGGCGCACGCCAGCGTCGTCTGCGGCACGCCCGGCGGGTCGGCCGCCGGCCGCCGCCCTGTCGGGTCGGTCCTGTCCACCACGCCAGCCGAACCGCGCTTCGCCGGCACGCTCACTGCACCCTCTGTTCGCATACCCCTATCCCGTTCCACGCCGTTCCATCCACCGTGCGGGCCATCCCTGAGGGGGCGTCAGGGGTCACCCTGATCCGTCCCTGAGCCTCCGCGTTGGACGCTTGTTGTGATCAACATACTGAGTATTATCCTCGGCATGATATCGACTGTGATGACGCCATGAGCGTCCGGCACGCGCTGCTGGCGCTGCTCAGCGAGGGCCCCAAGTACGGGCTCCAGCTGCGCGAGGAGTTCGTGGCGCGGACCGGTGAGGTGTGGCCGCTGAACGTGGGGCAGGTGTACACCACGCTGCAGCGGCTGGAGCGGGACGGCCTGGTCGAGTCCGACGACGCGGCGGAGGCCGGACCGCAGAAGGGTTTCCGGATCACCGGGGCGGGCCGGGAGGAGCTGACCGGCTGGCTGCGCACGCCGCCGGACCTCACCGCACCGCCCCGCGACGAGCTGGTCATCAAGGTACTGGTGGCGCTGCGGGTACCCGGTACCGACGTGCACGAGGTGATCCAGGTGCACCGCCGGTACCTGGTGGAGCTGATGCAGCAGTGGACCCGCCTCAAGGAGGACGAGGCCGAGTACGACACGGGCCTGGCGCTCGTGGTGGACGCGGAGCTGTTCCGCCTGGACGGCGTGATCCGGTGGTTGGACGCGGCCGACGGCCGCCTGAAGCGGGCGGCGGTCACCCCGCCGGCACCCGCACCGGTACAGGTGCCGCGGCTGCGGCGCCGGTTGGAGGTGAAGCGATGACCGCGGTCTTGGAGCTGCGTGGGGTGGCGAAGGTGTACGGGTCGGGGCCGGCGGAGGTCCACGCGTTGCGGGGGGTGGATCTCTCGGTCGAGCCGGGCACGATGGTCGCGGTGATGGGCCCGAGCGGCTCGGGCAAGAGCACCCTGCTCACCATCGCGGGCAGCCTGGAGGAGCCGACCGGCGGGGACGTCCTCGTCGGCGGCGCCGCGCTCCGCGGCATGTCCCGCAACGAGCGGGCCCGGCTGCGCCGGCGGCTGGTCGGGTACGTGTTCCAGGACTTCAACCTGCTGCCCGGGCTGACCGCGGCGGAGAACGTCTCGCTGCCGCTTGAGCTGGACGGCCTGTCCGCCCGGAAGGCGCGTGTCGCCGGGCTGCGGGCGCTGGACCGTCTCGGCCTCGGCGAACGGGCCGGACACTACCCCGACCAGCTGTCCGGCGGGGAACGGCAGCGGGTCGCGATCGCCCGCGCGATGGTGGGTGAGCGGAGGCTGCTGCTGGCCGATGAGCCCTCGGGCGCGCTGGACTCAGTGAACGCGCAGGCAGTGATGCGCCTGCTGCACGAGGCGTGCAAAGACGCCGGGATGACCGCGGTGGTGGTGACCCACGATGCGCAGCTCGCGTCCTGGGCGGACCGGGTGGTGTTCCTGCG
>DATEJJ010000983.1:0-5023 GCA_035278125.1 Rugosimonospora sp. | reverse complement strand
CCGGACGGGGTGCGGGTGGACGACGCGGCGAGCGGGGCGGGTGCCGGGGGCGGGCTCGGCGCGAGCGGGTTCTCGGCGACCACCGGTACCGACGCGGTCAACGCCGCCACCGGGTTCACCTCGCCGAAGCCGTAGGTGTCGTCCCGGCCGGGTGCCCCCAGGTCCTGGGCGGTGCTGATCAGCCGGTTGATCACGTTCGGCGCGCTCATCGCCGGCCACTTCGACCGGACCAGCGCGGCGGCGGCGGCGACCAGCGGCGCGGCGAAGCTGGTGCCCTGCACCCGCCAGTACCCGCCCGGCTTCGCGCCGAGCATGTCCACGGCCGGCGCGGTGAGTACGGTGGCCGGTCCGGTCAGCGCGCCCGACCAGAGCGACACCCGGGTCGGGTTGCCCGCGCGGGCCTCGGCCAGGCCGGACACCGCGACCACGCCCGGCTCGCGGGCCGGGTACCAGACGTCGTTGGTACCGCCCTCGATCAGGTTCCCGGTGCAGGCGATGACCACCACGTCGTGCTGGTACGCGTAGTCGATCGCGTCGGCCAGCGCGACCGAGCGCCCGCTGCCGCCCAGCGACATGTTCACCACGCGGGCGCCGTGGTCCACCGCCCAGCGCAGTCCACGTGCGACGGTCGTCGCGTCGCTGTACCGGTTCGTCTTGTCGAGTACCCGCACCGGCAGGATCTTCGCCGCCGGCGCCAGCCCGACCAGCCCGCCGGGGCGGTTGCGGGCGGCGATCAGGCCGGCCACCGTCGTGCCGTGCCCGACGAAGTCCACCTGCCCGTTGGTCGAGCCGTCCACGAAGTCCGCGCCGGGGAGCACCTGGCCGGTCAGGTCGGGGTGCTGGGCGTCCACACCGGAGTCCAGGACGGCCACGATCACCCCGGCGCCGGTGGACTGCCGCCAGGCCAGCCGCGCGTGCAGGTTGGTGATCTGCCACTGGGCGGTACTGCTCGCGTACGCCGCGCCAGGGGCGCCGAAGAGCAGCACGGCAAGGCCGGCGAGCACGGCTCCCACGGCAAGAACCGGTCGCTTCACGGCGGGTTTGTCGGGTCGGCTGCTCATCGCAGGCTCATTCTGGGGCCTGGAAGCGCTCAGCGGGATCAACTGGCGGTAATAAGTTCTTAAGGATTTCCTGGGTGCAGATGCGCTAGGTGGATCAGCCGTACCCCCTCCCGCCGGGTGACCAGGAAACCACGCCCCGCAGGCATGGCTTGCGGGCGTACGGTGCCGAGCAGCGGGCCTTCGTCCCGATCGCCCGACATGACCAGACCCGGCGACGAAAGTTCCCGGAGCCGCTGGATCAGCGGGTCGTACAACGCCCGGGAGGCGCCGCCGGTGCGCCGGGTGAGCACCAGGTGCAGCCCCACGTCACGGGCCTGGGCGAGGTGGTCGAGCAGCGGCGCCAGCGGGTTGGCCGGGCCCGCGGCGACCAGGTCGTAGTCGTCCACCAGGACGAACAGCTCCGGCCCGGTCCACCAGGCGCGGTCGCGCAGCTGCTGCGGCGTCACATCGGGGCCGGGCAGCCGCTTTTCGAGGTACCCGGCGGCAGAGGCGATCAGCTCGGCGGTGGGCGCGGCGGCGGAGCCGTAACCGATCAGGTGCTGAGTCGTGACGCAGCCGAGCAGGCTGCGCCGGTAGTCCACGATGATCAGCCGGGCCCGCTCGGGCGGGTACCGCGTGGTGATCGAGGTGGCCAGGGCGCGCAGGAACGAGGACTTGCCGCTCTCCGCGTCGCCGAAGAGCAGGAAGTGCGGCTCGGCGGCGAAGTCGAGGGCGACGGTACCCAGGTCCGCCTCGGCCAGGCCGATCGGCAGGGTCAGGTCGCCGTCGACGGCCGGCTCCGGCGGCTGGTACGGCACCTCGGTGGGGAGCAGCCGTACCGGCGCGGCGCGGGGACCGGTCCAGGCGGCGGCCACGGCCGGGACGAGATCGCCGCGGGCGAGGCTGGGCAGCGCGCCGAGGAAGTGCCTGCCCTCCGTGGTCACGCCGCGACCGGGCGCGCGCTCGGGTACGTTGCCGGCGGCGCGGCGGGACACGAGTGAGTCGGCCGGATCGCCGAGCCGCAGCTCCAGCCGGGAGCCGAACAGATCCCGCAGCACCGGCCGGAAGTCCATCCAGCGGGACGCGGCAGCGATCAGGTGGACACCGTAGGACAGCCCCCGGGTGGCGAGGTCGGTGATCACCGGCTCCAGGTCGTCGTACTCGGCGCGGATGGTCGCCCAGCCGTCCACCACCAGGAACACGTGGCTGCCCGTGGCGTACCGCCGCTCCCGCCCGGCGAGCAGCCCGGCCACCTCGCTCACGGTACGGCGTACCGCCGCCCCCTCCTGCCGGCCGGCCACCCCGCCCACGTGCGGCAGCCCGCGCAGCCCGGCCAGCGAACCGCCACCGAAGTCGAGACAGTACAGCTGCACCTCGCCCGGCGTATGGGTCAGCGACAGTCCACACAGGACGGTACGCAGCAGGGTGGACTTCCCGCTCTGCGGGCCGCCCACGATCGCCACGTGCCCGGCGGCCGCCTCCAAGGACAGCCAGAGCGCGTCCCGCCGCTGCTCGAACGGCCGGTCCACCAGCGCCACCGGTACCTGCAACGCACCGCGCAGCTGCGGGTTGGCCACGCCGAGCCCGCGCTCCGGGTGCGTCTCCAGCGGTCCCAGTAGATCCTCCAGAGTGGACGGATCCGCGAGCGGCGGCAGCCACACCTGGTGCGCCGGTACCCCCGCGCCGGCGAGCCGGTCGACCGTCACGTCGAGCACGCTCGGGCCACCGGTGTCCGGCTCGGGTGGCGCCTCGGTGCGGTCGGGTGCCACCGGGTACGTCGTGTAGTCCAGTACCCGGCCAGGCAGCCCGCTCGGCGCCGCGCGCCGCCGGTACGGGCCGGACACGTACGCCGCCCGGAACCGCACCAGCGGCTCGGTCCCGTACTTCAGGTACCCGTGGCCGGGGCTGCGCGGCAACTCGTACGCGTCCGGTACGCCGAGCACCGCTCGCGACTCCAGCGCGGAGAAGGTACGCAGCCCGATCCGGTACGACAGGTGCGTGTCCAGCCCGCGCAGCCGCCCCTTCTCCAGCCGCTGCGAGGCGAGCAGCAGGTGCATGCCGAGCGACCGGCCCAACCGTCCTATCTGGACGAACAGCTCGATGAAGTCCGGCTTCGCGGTGAGCAGCTCGGAGAACTCGTCGCAGACCACCAGCAGCACCGGCAGCGGAGCCAGTGCCGCACCGGCGGCGCGCGCCTTCTCGTAGTCCCGCAGCGACGCGAGGTTGCCGGCCCGGCGCAGCACCTCCTGGCGGCGTACCAGCTCCCCGTTGAGCGCATCGGTCATCCGGTCGACCAGCGGCAACTGGTCGCGCAGGTTGGTGATGACGGCGGCGGTGTGCGGCAACCGGTCCAGCGAGGCGAACGTGGCGCCGCCCTTGAAGTCGATGAGCACGAAGTTGAGCCGCGCCGAATCGTGGGTGGCGGCCAGCCCGAGGACCAGCGTGCGCAGCAGCTCGCTCTTGCCCGAGCCGGTGGCGCCGATGAGCAGCCCGTGCGGCCCCATCCCGTCCTGCGCCGACTCCTTGAGATCCAGCTCCACCGGTCGCCCGTCCCCGCCCATCCCGATGGGTACCCGCAGCTGGTCGCGTACCGGGCGCGGCGCCCAGCCGCCGGACAGGTCCAGCAGTTCGGCCAGCCCGGTATCCGGTTGGAGTGCACCGTCCGCGCGCTCGCCGGTCGCGGCGCGCCGCAGTGGCGCCTGTTGCCGGGCGAGCGCGGTGGCGGTTGTCGGTTCGAGCCTGTCCGCCCGACCCACCACACCTTCCTCGCCGGCCGCGAGGCTGTGCAGCTCACCGTCCACTGTGGAAGTCAACACGATGGTTGACGTATCCGGCACCCGTGGCGGCACGCCGCCCAGCTCCACAACCGTCACACCGTGGACCCCCACCCCGGCGCCCAGGTGCTGCGCCCCGGCGAGGTCACCGCCGTCCAGCAGTACCACCAGGTGTGGCCCGTCCGCCGGCGTACCCGCGCCGAACCGGGGCCGGTCCGCGAGCACGTCGCCGAGCAGTTGCTCCAGCTCTCTCGCAGTGCTGGCGACCAGGCGCACCGGGCCCAGCGCGTCGGCCCGGGTGGGGTGCAGCGCGTGCGGCAGCCACTTGAGGTACTCCCAGTCGACCCGGTGCTCCGGGCCGGTACACGCCGCGACCATCAGGTCTTGCGGGGCGTGGAAGGCGGTGAGCTGAGCGAGCAGTGCGCGTACCAGTCCGGTGGAGGTTTCGCGCGGGCCGCACACGTACAGCCGGGCGAAGCTGCGCAGCGACACGGCGACCGGTAGCCCCGGTACCACCGAGTAGGTGTCCAGGAACCGGCGCAGCGCTCCGGCCGTCATCGGCTCCAGGTCGTCGAACGGGCGCGTCTGCGGCGGTACCAGGGGAGTGGAGAGTGTCTGCGGACCGAGGCCGACCCGCGCGACGGCGAAGTCGGCGTCGCCGGGCCGCCGCTCCCACAGCCGATAGCTGTCCACAATGGACCACAGCTGAGCCGGGTCAGGATGCCGGTAGTGCAGCCCGGTGCGCTGCCGGTCGGCGATACGCCGCACCTGCTGCCGCAGCGAACCCAGGTGCCGCAGGTAATCCCGGCGGGCCGCCATCATCTCCGCCTTCTTCGGCACGCCGCCCGCCGAGCCGAACCCGGTCACCAGCATGCCCAATGAGGACAGTCCAAACACCGCACCGACCACATAGGAGTAGACGCCGCCCTGGTGCCCGGCGAAGAGCATGGCGCTCGCGATCGTGCCGGCGAGCATGGGCACCGCGGTCAGCAGCGCGCTCCACCGCGAGGAGGTCAGCTGCGGGATCTCCGGCGGTGCCGGCACCGCCAGCTCGCCCGAAGGGATCTCCGGGGCCGGCCGCCGTGGACGCCGCTGCACCACCACCGTCGTCACGCCGAGACATGGTAGGCCGCCGCCGGCCCGCGCGCGGCCCCACAGCGACGGCCGGATCGCGTACCGTCACGGCCATGAGCCTCGCCCGCGTCGTGG
>DATEJJ010000982.1:0-7592 GCA_035278125.1 Rugosimonospora sp. | reverse complement strand
GGGCCGGCGCGCCCGCCCGCCGGCCCGCCGGGAGAGGATGTGGCGATGACCGCCGCCGACCGACCGTCCGCCATCCCGCTGCGCCGCCCGCCCGTGCGGCAGGCCACGATGGTACGCAGCGACATCGCGCACACCTTCGAGGTGTTCGTACGCACCATCGGCGCCTGGTGGCCGGTCTCGCCGTTCTCCGCCGGGCAGGACCGGGTACGCGACGTCACGGTCGAGCCGCGGCTCGGCGGCCGGGTGTACGAGACGTGGCAGGACGGCACCGAGGTGCCCTGGGGCGAGCTGCTGGCGTGGGAGCCGCCGCACCGATTCGCCATGACCTGGACCGGCACGCCCGCGCCGACCGAGGTGGAGCTGACCTTCACCGCGCTGGGGCCGGCGCTGACCCGGGTCGCGGTCGAGCACCGTGGCTGGGAGGCGCTGCGCGACACGCAGCTGTCCGAGGACTGCGCGCTGCCCGGCGGCTACACCGGCGGCGCGTACCGCGAGGGTTGGGCCACCATCCTCGGCCACTTCAGCGCCGCCATGGAGCACGAGAACGGGAGCACGCGATGACCACGTACACCGACGAGATGATGCGCGAGCGGCTGGCCCAGGCGGCGCGGTACACCCTGGTGATGCTGCGCAGGACGGACCGGTACGGTACCGAGGGCACCGACCGGATCATCTGGGAGCACGGGCGCCGCAACATGGAGCTGCAGGCCGACGGGCGGCTGCCGATCGTCTGCCCGGTCGGCGACGATACCGGCCTCGCCGGGGTCGGCATCTTCGTGGACGGCCCCGACGAGGTACGCGAGATCCTCGACGGCGACCCGGCCATCCAGGCGGGCATCCTCAGCTACAGCGTGCACGCCTGCCGCGGCTTCCCCGGCTCGGTCCTGCCGCCGCGCTGACCCCCAGTTCCGTTGGGGGTCAGCCGGTCAGGTCAGCTGCAACAGCCCGAAAAAGTAGGCCGCCGCGAGCGCCTCGGCGCGGTTGTGCACGCCTAGTTTCTGAAACAGGTGGCTCTGCGTGTTCTCCACCGTTTTCACGGCGATGCCGAGGCGGCGCGCGGTCTGCCGCAGGGTGTGGCTGCGCGCGATGGACCTGAGGATGTCGTACTCGCGGGCGGTGAGCCGGGGTCGGGCCGGCTCACCCCGCGGCGTCGGCGCGGCGGGCGCGCTCACGCCGTCCCCCAGCACCCGGTAGCCGGCGGCGACCAGCTGGAGCATCGGCACCAGATGCCGGTCCACCCGGTGCGCCGGCAGCACGGCCGCGGCACCGCCCGCGAGCGCGGCCATCGTCACGCCGCGGTCCTCCGCTCCACTGTGGACAACCACCACGTGGCGGTCCGAGGGGCGACCGACCCGCCAGTGGTCCGGTGCCGGGTCGACCAGGATCCGCACCACCGAGCCGCGCTGGCAGCGCAGCCCGTCCAGCGGCTCGGCCCGGCTCGACGCGTGGTCGCGCAGCACCGGGTACCGGCTGGCGATCAGCGTGGTGACCACCCGGTCCACGGTCTCCCGCCCGTCGCCGACCACGAGGGCCAGCGCCGGGTACTGTGCCTCGGGCACGCTCGCCGGATCCACGCCGTCGCGAGGCGGTGCGTACCCGTTCGCGCCGGTACTCCGCCCGGCCGGCTGGCCGTCGATGACGCCGTAGGTGACCGCCCGGGCCACCGCCTCCGCCGCGCCGCCCACGCGGAGCTTCTCGTACACCCGACGCTTGTGGTACTCGACCGTGCCGGCGCTGACCCCGAGCAGCTCCGCGATCGCGCCCGCGCTGTGCCCGCCGGCCAGCAGCAGCAGTATCTTCCGCTGCCGCTCGGTGAGGCCGTGCGCGGCCACGGGTGAGGCGCGGGTACCGAGGCTGTCCAGCACCGGTCCCAGCGCGGCCAGGCCACTGGCCCGCGGTACCAGCGCGTGCACCACCTCGCGTACCGCGGCCAGATCCGCCTCGGGCAGGCTGCCGTACATCAGCACCAGCCGCACCTCGGGGTCGCGCTCGCGTACCTCGCGGCAGGTGGCCCGCACGTCCTCGATGTCCTCGCCGCAGGTGTCGAGCAGCATGACCGCGGGGCGCTGGATGGTGCACAGCGGCAGCACGTCGGCGTGCCGCGCCACCCGGCCCACCACCGTCACGGTGGGCAGCGTGTCGAGGTACGCCCCCAGAATCTCCCGGCGCAGCCGGTCGGCCGCGTGGACACCCACCCGTACCGGTGGCCGGTCTTCCCCGTCGCCAGGCCCCTGGGCGGTCGGCCGCGGGCTGGCACTCCCGCCTGGCGTCATGGGCGCGCCCGGCTTCCGAGCATGAGCATGTGCGTACCCTTCCTGGCGTCGCGGGCTGCGCCCCGGCGGCACGCCCCGCACCACCCTTCGCCGTCCTGGTTTGCCGATACCGGCACTGGAACCGAAACGGTTTGGTGGTGCTTCGCGTGTGTATCCGCGGGCTACGCCGGCTCTTGTGCTCCCGATCAAAAGCAGTAGTCGAGAGTCGTGCAGGCGAACAACCGGCGAAACACCCTTGGGGGCTCGATTACCAACGGGTACAAACCCGTTGGCTTCCTCGAATGTGACACCAACGCCCGCGGGTGTTCAGATGGAGCAAAGGCCGGCGCACACAACGTCCGATGTGGACAGCACTTCGCGCGCCGGAAGGATGTAGTGCTGTGTAGTATGTTGCGCGCACCCGGAAGCAGGACTTCCCGTCGAAAGTCCCTTGCATTCTGCACCATCTATGAATGGTGTGCCTGCGCGAATCACAAAGGCGGTAGGCTCAGTTTGCCGGCTCCTCGGCCGGGCAGAGCCGCCAGTACTCACGCTCGTAGCGTACCGCCGGACCGCCCTGCGTCTGTGGTGGCTCCGCCGACGGCAGCGCGAGCAGCAGCCGCCCGACGATCAGCACGTGGTCCGAGACGGGCAGCCAGTGCTCCACCCGGTACACGCTCCGCAGGTGCGCCACGTCGAGCAGCGGTACCGAAAGCGTCCAGGTGTACGCCACGCCGGTGAAGCGCTCCTCGCGGGCCACCCGGGCGAACCGGTGCCCCAGTTCGTAGTCGCGGTGCGAGATGACGTTCACCCCGAACAGCCCGTGCTCCCGTACCGCGCCCAGCGTCGCGCTGTTGCCGGCCAGGGACACCACCGCGGTCGGCGGCTCCAGCGAGACGGTCGCCAGCGTGTTCACGGTGCAGCCCACGGGCAGCTCACCGGCGGCGCTGGTGACCACGCACACGCCGGTCGGCCAGCCGGCCATGAGCTTGCGGAACTCGGCCGGCGGCAGCACACCGGGGTCCTGCAGGATGGTCTCGCGGGTACGGTCCATGGCTTGGCCTTCCAGGCGTGGCACCGGCTACGGCTTGAAGAACGAGCGGTCGTGCGACACGCCCAGGGCGGCGCGCCCGATGGTGGCGAGCACGTGGTCGTCGTTGTCGTGGCGCAGGTACAGCGACAGGTCGCGCAGTACCCGCTCCACCGGGCTGGGGCGGATCAGGCTGCGCGCACCGCAGGCGCGGATACAGTTGTCCACTGTGGACTGTGCGAGCTGCTCGATGGCGTGCCGGGCGCGGACACCGGCCACCATCGCCTCCTCGCGCGCCCCGCGGTCCCACAGCTCGGCCACGTGCGCGAGCCAGATCGCCGCGGTGTCGGTGTGCACCGCCATCGTGCCGATCCGGTGCTGCACGTAGGGATCGCGCTCCTTCGCCTGGTGCCGCACGTAGTCCAGCGCGTACCGGTACGCGGCCCGGGCGGCACCGAGGTAGCTGGCCGCGTAGTGCGGGATCAGCGCGGTCTGCCAGTCGTACCGCAGGTAGTCGCCCGGCTTGCCGATCTGCGCCGAGTCCGCGATGTACGTGTCGGCGAAGCGCACCACGTGGCTTCCGGTGGCGCGCATGCCGATCGGGTCCCACCACGAGGTGTCCACGCTCACCGAGGGCTGCGCCAGGTCGCACGCGAGCAGCAGCAGGCTGTCCGCCGCGCCCGTGCCGTACCGCGCGCCACCGGCACCGGTCGGGTCCACCAGCAGGATCGCGTGGTCCGCGCCGGCCGCGCTGGTGGCGAACGCCTTGCTGCCGTTGAGCAGCCAGCCGTCGTCCACCCGGGTCAGCCGCGTGCCGAACCGCGGCTTCTCCCCCGGCTTCGGCGCCTGCGGCTCACCGCTCCACGCCACCCAGATCTCGCCACCGCGCACCACACCGTCGAACCAGAGCTGCCGCTGCGCCTCGGTACCGAGCGCGTCGATGAGCATCAGCGAGTTGGCGTGCCCCTCCCAGCAACGGGCCAGCGACAGGTCCGCCTCGGCCAGCGCGGCCGTCATCATCCACAGTGGATACGTGCGGCGCCGGTACGGGCCGAGCCCGAGGCCGCCGTACTCGGTGGGCACGGTGGGCGCGTTGAGGCCGGCGGTGCACAGGTCCTGGAAGTCCGCCGCGGGGAACTGCCCGGTCGCGTCGTACTCCGCCGCCCGGCCGGCGAACACCGTGCCGGCCAGCTCGGTCACGGCACGCACCGGATCGGAGACGGCTACCCGCGGGTGGGGGTGGGAAATCATGCGCGATCCTCGGGGGCGGGCGGCGGGGGTACCGGCCGCGCGGTGATCCAGCGGGGCATCCGCTGGCCGGTCATCATCCGGAACTGGCTGCGTACCTCGCGGTGCAGGATCTCCCAGCCGTCCACCACGGCCAGTCCGTGCTCCCGCGCGGTACGCACCAGCGCGGTCTCGTGGTCGGCGTAGACGAGGTCCAGCACGGTGGCCGCACCCGTCAACCCGCCGCGCGCGAACGGTACCGCGTCGCGCAGCGGGGTCGCGTTCACCACCACCTGGTACCCGGTCGGGTCGAACCCCGCGAGCGAGGTGAACGGTACCCGCAGCAGCTTGGCCGCGCGCCGCCCGCGCTGCTGTCCCCGGTTGACCAGCGTCACCCGGGCGCCCGCCGCGACCAGCTCCGCCGCGACCGCGCGACCGGCGCCACCACACCCGACAACCGCCACGCTGGTACCGCGCAGCGCGATGTCCCGGTCGCGCAGCGCGGTGACCGCGGCGCTGCTGTCCGTGGTGTCCGCGTACCAACCACCGCCGGCCGGCACCATCAGGTTGGCCGACCGGGCGCCGCGTGCCCGCGCGCTGGTCCGGCTGGCCAGCGCCAGCGCGACCTCCTTGAACGGCGCGGTGACGGTCAGCCCGCACAGTGGCAGCCGCAGCGGGGCCAGCCCGGCGCCGACCAGGTTTCCCCAGAACCCGGCGAAGTCGTCAGACTGGAACGGCAGGAACAGGTGCGGCAGTCCGAGCGCGCGGTAGCCCGCGTTGTGCAGCCGCGGGGACAGGGAGCCGTTGGCCGTCTGGCCCACGATGCCGTACAGGGTCGTCAGCGGCGGCAACGCCGGGAACGGGTAGTCGGTGAGCAGCTGCGCCACGGTGGGTACCCGGGCGCCGTCGGCCGGGGACAGCCGGCCGAACACGACCGGCGCGCCCAGCCACGGTGCGAGCAGCCGGCTCCACACGCCCGCGCCGCCGGTACCGAAGGCGGTGACGTCGCGCCGGTCGAGCTGGGCCAGCAGCTGCACCGGTACCAGCGCCTGGACGCAGGTACCGGCCGCGGGCGCGAGCAGGTACAGCCGCGCGGGGGTACCGGCGAGCCGCTCGAACCGCCGGCGCAGCGCGGGCAGCCCGAGCGCCTCGCCGTGCCAGGAGATGCGGCGCTGCTGCGGCGGTATGCCGGCGAGCACCTCGGGTACCAGGTCGTGGTCGGCCTCCAGGTCCACCACGTCGTACCGGCGCGCCGCGGCGAGCAGCCGCTGCCACCGGTCCGGCCCCGGCTCCGGCCCGTGCCCGCCCCGCGACCCGCTGCGCAGGCTGTACGTGACGGTACGCACCAGGTGCCGCCACGGTCCGGGGTCGATGTCACCGGCCAGGTCCGCGCGTACCTCCAGGTCGCTCACGCCCGCGGGCAGCGCGCCTGGCGCCGCGTCGGTGGTGAGCGTCGCGCACACCGCCGCCCGCCGCGTGACCGCGTCCGGCGGCGCGACCTCCCGCGGCACGGTCTCCCGCGGCGGCGCGGGTTCGCGCGGTGCCACGGTCTCCCGCGAAGGCACGGTCTCCCGCGAAGGCACGGTGTCCGGCTTGGGCATGGTGACTCCAGGGCATGATGGGGTTGGGTCGACAAGGCACCGCACAGCGGCGACACTCTGTAGACTGTGGACAGTCGCGAGGAAGTCACGACCGAGTTCGACCGGTTCGCCGCGATCGCGCGCCGGCGCCACTGCCAGCGCGCGTTCCTGGACCGCCCGGTACCGCGCGAGGTGCTGGCGGACGTGCTGCGCCTGGCCGGCAACGCACCGTCCACCCGCAACGGTCAGCCGTGGCGGGTGGCGGTGGTCTGCGGTGCCGCGCGCGACCGGCTGGCCGCGGAGCTGTGCGCCGCGTTCGACGCGGACGTGCCGGCCCAGGCGGACTACCCGAACCGGCCGATCGTCCCCGATCCGGTGGCCGAGGAGCGGGCCGTCGTGGCCGGGCGCGGTGTCCTGCTGGCCAAGGGAATCGCCCGCGACGACCGGCCGGCGCGCCGGGCGCACCTGCGGGACAACCTGAACTTCTACGGTGCCCCGGTGGCGATGGTCTTCCACCTCGCGTCCCCGTCGCCGCCCGGCGCGTTCCTGGAGCTGGGGCTGTTCCTGCAGCACGTGCTGCTCGGCCTGGTCGCCGCGGGACTGGGCGGCTGCCCGCAGTACAGCGTGGCCGGGTACCCGCAGGTGCTGCGCCGCTGCCTCGACCTCGGCGACGACCGCCTGATCGTGTGCGGCCTCTCGGTCGGCTACCCGGATCCCGCGGCGCCGGTGAACGCGTTCGTGCCACCGCGGGCGGCGCTGCGGGAGTACACCCAGTGGCATGGTCAGGCCCCGCCGCCCGGCGACGGCCACTGATCCGGCGATTCGGCGAATCCGCGGTACGGCGTGTACCGCGCGAAATACCCGCACGCGGGCGGGATCATTCCGGTGGTGTATCGCCTTTTCGCATACATGGATGTCTTTCCCTGGGTAAATGGTGCAGGGACGGCCGAACCAGGTACCAGAAATGCCGTGACCTGAATCTACGGCTTAATTGACCGGTCTAGCGGTCGCGTATTTTCCCTAGGGTCCGGCCGGCACCAATGGTGGACCCTAGTGGGGTCAGGACAGGGTGACGTTCGTGGATACCGACGACTCGTCGACGTCCGTAGTCCGCACGGTGATGTCCACGCGCCAGCGCCCGGTGACCGGCAGCTGGACGCCGCTGGCCACGAACTGGCCGGGGCCCACCCGGCGGAACGTGACCGTCATCGGCTCGGCGCCGATGTCCGGCTGGCTGAGCTGCGCCCGCACCTCCGGCACGTCCCGTGACGCGCCCGCGGCGTCCCGGACGTCGGCCACGATCTCGTTCTGCCCGACCCGGCCGGGATCGATCCAGATCACCACCTGGCCGCCATCCGCAAGCTTCAGCGTGGTGGTGAACGGGCCACCGTAGGCGAGCGCCGCCGGCGCGGCGTCGTGGTGCCCGGACGGCGAGGTGGACACGAGGGCGGCGGTGACTCCGAGCACCACCGCCGCGATGCCCAGTTCCAGCAGTACCGACCG
>DATEJJ010000981.1:0-7953 GCA_035278125.1 Rugosimonospora sp. | reverse complement strand
TGGCGCCGGTGGCCTTGGCCGCAGCCGGCTTCGCGCCCACCCGCGCGCCGGCACCGGCGTCCACCAGCTCGGCATCCTCCGACT
The DNA here is from genome assembly GCA_035278125.1 of Rugosimonospora sp. Lineage (GTDB taxonomy): Bacteria > Actinomycetota > Actinomycetes > Mycobacteriales > Micromonosporaceae > DATEJJ01. The sequence goes on along the minus strand of DATEJJ010000981.1, from coordinate 7,869 downwards.
CGTCCTCGTCCAGCGCGCCGTCCGCGCCCAGCGTCCGGGCCTCGGCCGCGCCTTTCCCCTTGCCCGTCTCGGCCGCGCGCCGGGTCAGGATGCGCCGCGCGTGGTTGCGGTACTTGGGGTCCAGCATCTTGAAGTCGACCAGCCACGGGGTGGCCAGGAACAGCGACGAATAGGCGCCGGTGATCATACCGACGAACAGCACCAGGGCCAGGTCTTCGAGGGTACCCACGCCGAGCAGGCCGGCGCCGACGAAGAGCAGGCCGGCCACGGGCAGCAGGCCGATCAGCGAGGTGTTGATCGACCGCATCAGGGTCTGGTTGACCGCCAGGTTGGCCGCCTCGCCGTACGTCCACCGGGTGGTACCCAGCAGGCCGCGGGTGTTCTCGTCGACCTTGTCGAACACCACGACGGTGTCGTACAGCGAGTAACCCAGGATGGTCAGCAGGCCGACCACCGTACCCGGCGTCACCTGGAAGCCCACGATCGAGTACACGCCGGCGGTGAGGATCAGGTCGTGCAGCAGCGCCAGGACCGCGGCCCCGGCCACCTTGATCTCCTTGAACCGGATCCACATGAACACGCTGACCGCGAGCAGGAAGACGATCAGCGCGCGGACCGCCTGCGTGGTGACCTCGCTGCCCCAGGACGAGCTGACCTCGCTGGTGTTCACGTCGCTCGCGTTGATCTTGTCGACCCGGGCGATCGCGACCTTCACCTGCTGGATCTGCGCCGCGTCCTGCTGGGCGTTGCCCTGCTTCCCGGTGCGGATCACGTACTGCCGGGTGGTGCCGCTGCCGGCCGTCTGGGCACTGGAGATCGCCACTCCCTGCGCCTCGACGGCACTGCGCACCTCGGCCAGGGAGGTGCCCGGCTTCACCGGCGCCTGGTACTGGTTGCCCCCGGCGAACTCGATGCCGAAGTTGAAGCCCCGGAAGATCATGCTGGCCAGGCAGACCAGGATGATCACGGCGGACGCCAGGTACCAGCGCTTGCGCCGCCCGATGAAGTCGATGTTGGTTTCGCCCCGGTAGAGGCGGCTGAAGATGCTGCCGCGGGGTGTCCCCGTCCGTACCGACATCGTCAGGACTCCTTCGTGCGCACGGTGCCGAAGCGGGTGCCACCGGCCGGGCCCGCTTTAGCCGCGCGCAGCGCACCGAGGCCGGACACCCTCGGCGAACTGAACGTGTTCGAGCGGGACAGCAGGGCCACCAGCGGATGCGTGAACAAGAACACGATCAGCAGGTCGAGGATGGTGGACAGGCCAAGAGTAAACGCGAAACCCTTGACCGCGCCCGCCGCCAACCAGTACAGGATCGCGGCGGCGAGGAACGAGACCGCGTCCGCGGACAGGATGGTACGCCGCGCCCGTACCCAGGCCCGGGGTACCGAGCTGCGCATCGTGCGCCCCTCCTTCGCCTCGTCCTTGAGGCGTTCGAAGAAGACCACGAACGAGTCGGCGGTGATACCGATGGCCACGATGAAGCCGGCGATGCCCGCCAGGCTGAGGGTGAAGCCCATGATCCGGCCGAGGACCACCAGGGACCCGAATACCAGGGCCGCGGACACCACCAGGCTGGCGATGACCACCAGGCCCAGGGCGCGGTAGTAGAAGAGGCAGTACGCGACGACGAGGATCAGGCCGATCGCGCCGGCGAGCAGGCCGTACTCCAGCTGCTGGCTGCCGAGCGTCGGGCTGACGCTGTCCACCGACTGGATCGAGAAGGACAGCGGCAGCGAGCCGTAGTTGAGCTGGGTGGCGAGGATACCGCTGCTCTGCTCGTTGATCCCGCCGCCGTTGATGACCGCGTCACCCACGATCACCTGCTGGATCTGCGGTGCCGAGACCACCGTGTTGTCCAGCACGATGGCCACCTGGGCACCGCCGGAGCTGCTGCTGGACGAGGAGGAGCTGCCCGACCCGTCCTTCATCGCCTGGTCGGTCAGCGAGGTCCACCTGCTGCCGCCCTTGGAGGTGAACTTCAGCGTGACGATCCAGCCGCCCTGGTTCGTGTCGAAGCCGGAGGTGGCGCTCTTCACGTCGGTACCGGTGACCTTCGCGACGTCGAGCAGGTACTTGCGGTCGGCGTCGCCGCCGGCGGCGGTACCGCACGCGATCACCTGCTGGGCCGGGTCGCTGATCGAGCCCGGCTGGCGCGCGTTGAGCTGCGAGCACTCCACGGTCGGGAGGTAGAACTGGAGCTGCGGCGGCAGTACCGCCACCTCGTCCGGGCTCAGGTCGGCGAACGGCCGCAGGAGGCTGATCGTGTTCGCGTCCGGGTTGCTCGGATCCACCTGGCCCTGCTGCACCGCGGAGATGTACTGCCCCGCGATGGCGTACGTGCTGCCCAGCTTCTGCTGCACCGCGGCCAGCCGCTTGGCCGCGTCCGCCGCGGCGGCGGACTGGGACGGGTTCAGCGAGGCCGCCGGGGAGGCCGAAGCGGACGCGCTCGCCTTGGCCGACGGGGAGGTGGACGCCTTGGCCGACCGGGACGGCGACGCCTTCGCCGACGGGGTGGCGGACGCCTTGGCCGAGGCGCTGCCGCTGGGTTTGGCCGAGCCGCTGGCCGACGGTGACGGCGACGAGGTGCTCACCGGGTGGTCGCTGAGCTGCGACTTGACCTCGCGGAAGTTCAGCTGGGCGGGGGCGACCAGCTGCTTCAGCTTGTCCTCGGTGATGCCGCGGGCCACGTTCACCACGATGTTGTTGTTGCCCTCGGTGACCACTTCGGCCTCGGTCACGCCCGTGGCGTTCACCCGGTTGGCGATGATCTGCCGCGCCTGCCCCAGGCTCTGCGCCGTCGGCGCCTTGCCGAGCTGGTTGGACGCGGAGAGCGTCATGCTCGTACCGCCGCGCAGGTCCAGGCCGAGCCTGGGGTGGGGCTTCTTGTCGCCGGTGAGGAACACGAGCGTGTACAGGCCAACGAGGATGACCGCGAGTACCAGGAAGTATCGCGACACCTTGAATTGTCCGGAGGGTGCGGCCACGGTTTTCCCGTCTGTACGAATTCGTTTAGTGGACTGGGCTGGACCGATCGCCCGCGCGATCAGTCCTTGCGGCGCTCGATGACCGTGTCGGCCGTGGCCGGGGCGTCGGCCGTGGCGACCGTGCCGCCGGACCCGGCCGGCTCGTCGCCGTCGGCCTCGTCATCCGGCTCGGTGTCCTGCCCGGCCGGGGTCACGGTACGCGCGATCGCGCCGCGCGCGACCTTCACGACCACGTCGGGGGCGATCTCCAGGAGCACCGTCCCGTCCGACTCGTCGATCTCCACGATCTCGCCGTAGATGCCGCTGTTGGTCATGACCTCGGCGCCCGGGCCAAGGGATGCCTGCATGCTCTGCATCTCGCGATTGCGCCGCTGCTGTGGCCGAATCATCAGGAAGTACATCGCCCCGATGATGAGAATGACAAAAAGCAGGGGCAGGGCGCTGCTGCCGCTGCTGGACGCTGCGCTGAACACCGTCACGACCTTCCGATGGGGGCCGGCTGGCACATCAGGTGTGCCGGCAGGCTCGAATGGGGCCTGTTCGGACCGCGGCGAGTCTAGCCGGTCAAGCTGGGATCACCGAAAGCGACGCAGATCACGTTCAGATCACGAGACATCGATTCTTCGGCGCTCCGCCCCGGCTCGCGACTAGGGCTCCACGCTGAACAGGTCGGGCGCCCCGCCGGCACCCAGGCCAAACGTACCATTTGGCGGGGTCCGACCGAGGTGGCGCCAGGCCGCGGCGGTGGCCACGCGCCCGCGCGGGGTGCGGGCCAGGAGGCCGGCGCGGACCAGGTACGGCTCGCACACCTCCTCCACCGTGTCGGGCTGCTCCCCTACAGCCACCGACAGGGTGGACAGCCCGACCGGGCCACCGCCGAAGCTTTCCACCAGCGCGGTCAGCACCGCCCGGTCCAGCCGGTCCAGGCCCAGCTCGTCCACGTCGTACACCTGCAGCGCCGCGTGCGCGGCGGCCAGCGAGGCCACGCCGTCGCCGCGGACCTCGGCGTAGTCGCGGACCCGCCGCAGCAGCCGGTTGGCGATCCGGGGGGTACCCCGGGAGCGGCCCGCGATCTCCGCCGCCCCCTCCGGCGTCACCGGTACGTCGAGGATCCGCGCGGAGCGCCCGACCAGCACCTCCAGCTCCTCCGCCCGGTAGAAGTCCAGGTGCGCCACGAACCCGAACCGGTCCCGCATCGGCCCGGTCAGCAGCCCGGCCCGGGTGGTCGCGCCGACCAGCGTGAACGGCTCCACGTCCAGCGGGATCGCGGTGGCGCCCGGACCCTTGCCCACCACCACGTCCACCCGGAAGTCCTCCATCGCGCTGTAGAGCAGCTCCTCGGCCGGCTTCGCGATGCGGTGGATCTCGTCGATGAACAGCACGTCGCCCTCGGCCAGGCTGGTCAGGATCGCGGCCAGGTCGCCGGAGCGCTCGATCGCCGGTCCGCTGGTGACCCGCAGCCCGGCGCCCAGCTCGGCCGCGACGATCATCGCCAGCGTGGTCTTGCCCAGCCCGGGCGGACCGGACAGCAGGATGTGGTCGGGCGGGGAGCCGCGCCGCAGCGCGCCGCGCAGCAGCAGGTCGAGCTGCTCGCGTACCCGGTGCTGGGCGATGAACTCGGACAGCCGCCGGGGGCGTACGGTCGCCTCCGCGTCCCGCTCCTCCGGGTCGGCGAAGGCGGAGACGATCTCCGTCACCGGACCCGCCCGAGGTGCCGGATGGCCTGCTTGAGCAGCACCGGCACCGGCGGCACCGGATCGTCGAGCGTCTCCGCGACGGCGTGTACCGCCTGCTCCGCCTGGCCGGCGCTCCAGCCCAGCCCGACCAGCGCCTCGCGTACCTGCTCGGACCAGCCGGCACCGGCAGCCGGGGCGGTACCGCCGGGCGGGGCCAGGGGTACCGGTCCGATCCGGTCGCGCAGCTCCAGGATGAGCCGCTCGGCGCCCTTCTTGCCGATCCCGGGTACCCGGATCAGGGTGGCCGTGTCCGCGTTGGCGATCGCCTTGCGTACGGTGTCCGGGCTGTGTACCGCGAGCACCGCCTGCGCCAGCCGCGGGCCCACCCCGCTGGCGGTCTGCAGCAGCTCGAACAGGTGCTTCTCGTCGTCGTCCACGAAGCCGTACAGAGTGAGCGAGTCCTCCCGTACCACGAGCGTGGTGGCCAGCCGGGTATCGGTGCCGACCCGCAGCCCGGCCAGCGTACCCGGGGTGCAGTGCACCGCCAGCCCGACGCCACCCACCTCGACCACGGCCGAGTCGGGCGCGACGGCGGCGACCCTCCCGCTGACACTGGCTATCACGCGGCTCCCCTTCCCCGTACCCGGGCGGCGGCCTCGGCGATCCGGGCCCGGGTGCCGCCCTTCCAGACGTGGCAGATGGCCAGCGCCAGCGCGTCCGCCGAGTCCGCCGGGCGCGGGGCGGCGGTGAGCCGGAGCAGCCGGGTCACCATCGCGGTGACCTGCGCCTTGTCCGCCTGGCCCGAGCCGGTGACGGCCGCCTTCACCTCGCTGGGCGTGTACACCTGCACCGGCAGCCCCAGCCGCGCGGCGGCCAGTACCGCGACCGCGCCGGCCTGCGCGGTGCCCATGACGGTACGCACGTTGTGCTGGCTGAACACCCGCTCCACGGCGACCGAGTCCGGCGCGTGCGCGGCCAGCAGCTCGGCCAGCCTGGTGTCCAGGTGCAGCAGCCGGTGCGGCAGCTCGTCGCCCGGGTCGGAGCGGATCACCTCGAACGCCACCAGCGTGCAGGGCCGGCCGGGCCGCCCCTCCACCACGCCGACGCCGCAGCGGGTCAGCCCCGGATCCACGCCCAGCACGCGCACGCCGCCCCTCCCATACAGCTGTTCGACACCGTATCGGGTGGCCGGCGGCCGGCGCGAGCCGACACGCCTTCGCTCAGGGGGTCGGCGCGGCGGTGCTCCCGCGCGGTACCAGCCGCGGGGCCTCGTCCTGGAAGCTGCCCACCTCGGCGCCGGACACCACCTCCAGCAGGCAGGCGGCCGCGTGCGCGCCGTACGCGACGATGTCCCGGCTGACCGCGGACAGCTGCGGGTGTACCAGCTGGCACAGCGGCGAGTCGTCCCAGGCCACCACGGACACCTCGGCCGGGATGGCCACGCGCATCTCGTGCGCGACCGCGACGCCGGCCACCGCCATCACGTCGTTGTCGTAGATGATCGCGGTCGGCGCGGGCCGGCGGGACAGCAGCGCCCGGGTGGCCCGGGCGCCCTCGTCGCCGGTGTAGTCGGTGTTGATCGTCACCACATCGGTCAGGCCCAGCCGGGTGGCCGCCGCGGCCAGCGCGCGGCTGCGTACCGCCGTGTGGCACAGCTCGGCGAGGCCGGCGACCCGGGCGATCCGGCGGTGGCCGAGCGCGGCCAGGTAGTCGACCACGGCGGTCATCGCGCCGGCGTCGTCGCTCCACACACCGGGCAGGCTGCCCAGCCCCTCGGGGCCGCCCACCACCACGGCGGGCATGCGCAGCTCCTCCAGCAGGGCCACCCGCGGGTCCTCCCGGTGCAGGTCGACCAGGATCACCCCGTCCACCCGGCGCTGCGCCCACCACCGGCGGTACGCCTCCATCTCGTCGTGCTGGTCCGCGGTGACCTGCAGCAGCAGGCCGACGGAGCGCGCCGAGAGGGTGGACTCGATGCCCGAGATGAGCTGCATGAAGAAGGACTCGATGCCCAGCGTGCGGGCCGGCCGGTCGACCACCAGCCCGAGCACGCCGGCCCGGCCGTCGGACAGGGCCCGGGCGGCGCTGCTGGGGTGCCAGCCGTACTCGGCGGCGATGGCGAGGATGCGCCGGCGGGTCGCCTCGGAGACGCCGGGGCGCCCGTTGAGCGCGTACGAGACGGCGCCCTTCGACACCCCCGCGGCGCGGGCGATGTCGGCGATCGTCGCGCGCCTCATCGTGCTCCTCTCCGCTTCCCGGCCGCCGCGCACCGGCGCCGCCGGGATCCGCCCAGGTGGCAGGCCGCGAAGAACCGGTTCAGCATAGCGGATCACCAGCGCCGGCCCAGATATTGACAAGGATTGACTCTTAACCGGTTCATTAGTGAGAGTGCCTGACGCCCGATCCGGGCAAACAGAGAGGACCGTCGATGCGCCGCACGCTCGCGCGCCTACCCGGCCACGCCGCGCCCGTACGCCCCGCCGGACGCAACGGCGGCCGGCCCGCGACCCGCCCGCTGCTGGGGGCCGGGCTGCGCGCGCGGTACGACGACGAGGCGGTCACCAAGGAACTGCAGGTACTCGCGGACCACGGGCTGACCCTCACCCGGTCGGCGCTGCGCTGGCCGGAGCTGATGCCGGAGCCGTCCCGGGTGGACGAGGCCCAGCTGTCCCGCTTCGGTAACTTTCTCGATCTGCACCGCCATTTCGGCATGCGGACGCTTCCGCTGCTGCCCTTCAGCCGTACCGAGGCCGGGCCGGGCTGGTCCGCCGGGCGCGACCGGTACACCGACGTGTGGCTGGTCGGGCGCCAGGCGTGGCTGGCTGAGCAGCTGGCCTGCCGGTTCGCCGGGCACCCGGCCGTGGCCGGCTGGCTGCTGCCCGCGGATACCGGCCCCGCCCCCTGGGTCGAGCTGGTCGTGCGCGGGCTGCGGGCCGGCGGGGCCAACCAGCCGGTGTCCGATGTGGACTGGGTGGCGGCCCGGGTGGACCAGGCCGGCGACGACCAGGTACGCCAGCACCTGCGCACCGCGTTCGGCTGCGAGCTGGCCGGTGCCGGCGGGCGGCCGGTGCTGGTGCAGGAGCTGGGGGCCGGTGGCGGCCCGGCGTCGGAGGAGAACCTGGCCCACTACTACCGGCAGGTGCTGCACACCTCGCTGCTGGGCGGCGCGACCGGGTGGCTGGCCGCCGCCGGGCCGGACCCCGAGCGG
>DATEJJ010000980.1:0-10079 GCA_035278125.1 Rugosimonospora sp. | reverse complement strand
CGTCGTTGAGGAACGAGTGGCCCGCGGCCGGGTACTCCTTCACGTCGTGCGGTACGGCCGCCCGCTCCAGCGCCGCCTCCAGCTTCGCCGCCGCCCCGCGCAGCGACCGGTCCCGGGCGCCGTAGCTCGCCACGACCGGGCACGCCTCGCGCACGACGGGGTCCAGCCGCCGGGGCAGCACTCCATAGTTGACGGAGGACGCGTCGAACCCGCGCCCCGCCACCAGCAGCGCGAACGCACCGCCCATGCAGAACCCGATGACGCCCACCCGGCCCGTGCACCGGGACTGGGCCGCGAGCCAGCGCCGGCACGCCTCGATGTCCGCGAACGCGCGCCCCTGCCCGGCCTGCATCGACCGTATCGTCGCCACCAGGCAGCGGCGCGCGCCGCCGTCGCTGAACAGGTCCGGGGCCAGCGCCAGGTACCCGGCCGCCGCCAACCGGTCCGCCTGCCGCTGTACCACCTCGTTGAGCCCGAACGCCTCGTGCAGTACGACCACGCCCGGTACCTTCCCACCACCCGGCGGCTCGGCCAGGTAGCCGCGCAGCTCCGCCGAGGTACCCGTCACATCCGTTGCCGTGCTGAGGTCCACGATGCCCACGGCGTCTCCTTCCGGTCCGGCCCGACCATCTTCGCGTATTTATCAAGCTCATTCCATGTGTCATAGTCGTGCCGCTGCGGGGCAGCTTACATTCCGACTAAACCGGTACACTCATCTTCATTCTCGATGAAGTGTGAGGATTGAGGATGACGCAGGAGCCGGTACGGCGGCAGTCCACTGTCGGTGCCCACGTTCGGGTACCCAAGAGCGCCGAGCTGGTCGCCCAGTCGTTACGCCTGCGTATCGTCCGCGGCGAGCTGCGGGAGGGCGACGGCCTCCCGCCCGAGAACGTCCTCATGCAACAGTTCGGCGTCTCCCGCCCGACGCTGCGCGAGGCGTTCCGCATCCTGGAGTCCGAGCAGCTGATCACCGTGCACCGGGGTGCGCGCGGCGGCGGCCGGGTACACGCGCCCAGCGGCGACGTCGCCGCCCGGTACGCCGCCCTGGTCCTGCAGCACCAGGGCACCTCGCTGCGCGACGTGTACCGGGCGCGGACCGTCATCGAGCCCGCCTGCGTCGCGCTGCTCGCCGCACGCCGGACGAACCAGCAGCTCAAGGAGTTGCGGGCGGCGGTCGAGGCGGAGCGCGACCGGCTCGACGGCGGCACCGACGGCAACGGCACCGACGGCAACGGCACGGGCGACTTCCACCGCCTGGTGGTGGAGCTGTCCGGCAACCAGACGCTCATCCTGCTGTCCGGGATGGTGCGCCAGATGCTGTCGCTGTCGGCGCGCGGCGGGTCGGGCAACGACACCGACCAGGCGACCCGGCGCCGGCTGGTCCGTGCCCACCGCACCCACGAGGAGCTGCTGGAGCACATCGAGAACAAGGACGCCACCGCCGCCGAGGCGACCTGGGCCAAGCACCTGGCCGAGACCCAGACCCTGGTCCTGGGGACCGCCAACCCCGACGAACCCCTGGAGCTGTTCACCTGACATACGATCGCGGCATGGTGCGCTTCCTGGTCGGGTACGACCCGCCCGCGGATCCCGAGGCGTTCGACCGGCACTACCGGGAGGTGCACATCCCGCTGGCGAAGCGGCTGCCCGGGCTGCGCCGGTACACGCTGTCCCGGGGTCCGGCCACCGGGGTGCGCGGCGAACCCTTCTACCTCGTCGCCGAACTCGACTGGGACGACATGGCGTCGCTGGAGGCCGCGTTCGCCTCGCCGGTGGGCCAGGAGACCGCGCGCGACGTCGCCGAGTTCCTGCCGCACAGCGGCCTGCGCAGCATGGTCTTCGAGGTGGCCGACGCGTGAGGCCGTACCGCGCCGGGCGTACGCCACCGGGCGTGGCTACGCGCAGTGCGGTACGCGAAGTGTCCCCGGCCGGCGGACGACTCACCCCGGCCACTGCGGACAGGATCAGGCGACACGGTACCGACGACTGAAGGGAGCACACCCGTGCGCAGGTTGTACCAGGCGCTCGCCGGACTCCTGGTCCTCGCGGTGGTGGCGCAGTTCTACTTCGCCGCGGTCGGGGCGTTCGCCAAACCGCAGAACAACAGTTCGTTCATCCTGCACGACATCACCGGCTCCGCCGTCATCCCGGCGGTGTCGCTGCTGCTGGTCATCGTGGCGGCGGTGGCACGCGCGCCGGGACGGCTGATCGGGCTCAGCGCGGCGCCGCTGGGCCTGGTGGTGGTACAGATGCTCATCGTGGTGCTGGGCCGGGCACTGAACAACGGGGATGACCAGACCACGCCCGCGGGCCTGGCCATCCTGGGGCTGCACGCGATCAACGGGCTGGTCATCGGGGCCTTCGCGGGCATCATCCTGCGCCGGGCCCGGGCACTGAACGCCGCACCCCGCGGGACGGACACGCCGGCCTCGGCGCCCGTGGGCTGAGCGCGCGGCACTACGGGCGAGGTGTGGCGGGTGGCGTTCCGGGGCGGTCAACCCCGGCGAGTGGATGAACCACTGCCACAACCTCGCCCACGCCGGGCAGGGCGTGCGCACGGCGGCTGAGCCGCGACTCAGGCGGGCAGCTGTACCACGTCGTACGGCGTGTCCGGCGTCGGCGTGACGTCGAACCGTGCGTTGACCACGTACAGGAACGGGCCGAACAGGTCCCCTGTGGACGGTACCCGCAGCAGCGGGCTGGTCACCTCGCGCAGCAGCGTACCCGCGGTGAACGAGCGTTCCATCCGGAGCACCGCGACCAGGTTGTTCTGGTTGCGGATGGTGTAGAGCGTGTGCCCGCACAGCACCAGCCCGTCCCCGTTGAGCACCGAGTACCCGCCCAGGTCGACCAGTTCGCTGGCGCCGGTGCGCGGGTCGACCGAGACCAGCCGGCCGAGCCGGGACTGCACCACGATCAGCCGGCCGGTGGGCGTGGCCACGATGCCGTTGTTGAACGCGCCCGCGTCGGCCGCGGGTCCGGACAGGGCCAGCGCCCGGCTCGCCGTGCCCGGCCGCCCGCCCGGCCCGACCGGTACCACGTACAGGAACGGCTGCTGCGAGTCGGTGAAGTACACCGCGTGCTCGGTGACGACCAGGTCGTTGACGAACGTGGGCGTCGCTGTCGTGAGCGTGTAGTGGGCCAGGGTCGCACCGCTGGCCGCGTCGTACACGGTCGCGTCCCCGCCGCCGGCGCCCGCCGTCCAGAGCCGGTTGCGGCGGTCCACCTTGAGCCCGGTCTTCGCGCTGCCCGGCGTACCCGGCACGAGCACCTGCCCCCGCCCGGTGGCCAGGTCGCCCCGGAACACGGCCCCGGTGGCCCGCGAGCCGACGTAGAAGCTGGTGCCCCGGCCGACGGTGAGCCCCTCGGGCTGCCAGCCGTTGGGCAGCGGGATGTCGGCGGGGAACCGGCCGCTGGCGCTCGCCGGCGCGCCGGCGCCGAGCACGCCGGTACCGAGGGCCAGCAGCGCAACCACGGCCACGGTGACGATCCTTCGCATAGCGCACCACCTCTGCTATCGACATTGATAGACATGATTTTATGCGGACCGGGTCGTTGCGACATTGCCGGGCGCATTGAGAACGATCACAGTTCACGGGTAGGGTCTCGTACATGTGTTCGACGTCGGGTCGGCCCGGCTGGTCCGGCTGGACCGGCGACATGCTCGATGCCGTGGCGGGGCGCATCCGGGACGACGCCGACAATTGGCGGCACATCATCGAACCCTCGCCGGCAAGTATCGGGGAAATGAGCGGGTGCCCGGCCTGGCGACCAAGGTATCGATTCGGTGTGATGTCTGGCATGACCATGAGGAGGACAGCCAGAAGCATCACGGTCGCCGCGGTCGCGGCGGCGACGCTCACTCTCGCCGTTGCCGCCTCGCCACTGCCGGCCGTCGCGGACGCGGGGGCGGCCACCGAGTACACGGTCCTGGCGGCGGACAACGCGAGCGCGGACGCCGCGGCCGCGGCGATCGTGCGTGCCGGTGGGCGGGTGGTGGCGCGCAACGACGCGGTGGGCATGTTCCAGGTGGTGGCGTCCGGCACCGGCTTCGCCGCCCGGGCCGACGCGGCACCGGAGCTGACCGGCGCCGCGCTACGGGTACCGATCGGCCGCGCGCCGGCCGCCCGGCCGGACAGCGTCGAACTGGAGGCGAGCGGTGCCAATGCCGGCGTAGCACCGGCCCAAGTAGCACCGGCGCACCGCAAGGTCGGGCCGGATCCGCTCGACGACAAGCTGTGGGGGATGCAGCAGATCCACGCGGACCAGGCGCACCGGGTGACCTTGGGCAGCCACCGGGTGACCGTCGGGATCCTGGACACCGGCGTGGACGCCAGCAACCCGGACATCGCACCGAACTTCAACTGGGCGCTGTCCCGCAACTTCGCCAAGGACATCCCGGCGATCGACGGGCCGTGCGAGGTACCGAGCTGCCTCGACCCGGTGGGCACCGACGACGGCGGACACGGCACGCACGTCGCCGGCATCATCGGCGCCGCGGCCAACGGGATCGGCCTGACCGGCGTCGCGCCGGGCGTCAGCCTGGTGGAGCTGAAGGGCGGCCAGGACTCCGGCTTCTTCTTCCTGGAGCCGGTCGTCAACGCGCTGACGTACGCGGGCGACCACGGCGTCGATGTGGTGAACATGTCCTTCTTCGTGGACCCGTGGCTGTTCAACTGCCAGGCCAACCCGGCCGATACGCCCGCGCAGCAGGCGGAGCAGCGCACCATCGTCGCCGGCATGGTGCGCGCGCTGAGCTACGCCCACCGGCACGGCGTGACGCTGGTCGCCGCGCTCGGCAACGAGCACGAGGACATGGGCAACCCGCTGCCCGACTCGACCAGCCCGGACTACCCGGCGGGTACCGCGTACACGCGCACCATCGACAACCGCACCTGCCTCACGATGCCCACCGAGGGCCCGTTCGTGATCGGCGTATCGGCGACCGGGCCGTCCGGGAAGAAGGCGGACTACTCCAACTACGGCACCGAGCAGATCTCGGTGGCGGCGCCGGGCGGCTGGTTCCGCGACGGCTTCGGTACGCCCACCTTCCGCACCCCGGGCAACGAGGTCCTGTCCACCTTCCCGGAGAAGGTGCTGCAGGAGCAGGGCACCGTGGACGCGAACGGGAACATCGTGCCGGGCAACGAGGGCTCGGTGTTCAAGCAGTGCACCAGGGACGGGCGGTGCGGATACTACACGTACCTACAGGGCACCTCGATGGCCTCGCCGCACGCGGCCGGGGTGGCGGCGCTGATCGTCAGCCGGTACGGGCACCCGGACTTCCGCGGCGGCCTGACCATGGATCCCAACGCGGTCGAGTCGATCCTGCTGCGCACCGCCAGCGAGCACGCCTGCCCGAACCCTCCACTTCAGACATACACGAACGAGGGCCGGCCGGCCGAGTTCAACGCGCTGTGTACCGGTAGCCCGCGGTTCAACGGGTTCTACGGCCACGGCATCGTCAACGCGTTCGCCGCGGTGACGGCGCACTGAGCCGACGCACCAGGGCGGCGTGGCTCCGGTACGGGCCTACCGGGGTCACGCCGCCTGTTCGCACCGTGATACTCCCAGCTATTTCCCAGCACCCTCGCAGCCGTACACCAGCCCAGGGTCAACATGATGGGGCCATGGGGGTGGACCGGTTCTCGCTGCGCACCAAGCTCGTGGTGTCGGTCCTCGCGCTGGTCGCCTTCGCCCTGACGGTGATGGCGGTGGCCACGGGGGCCGCGCTGCGCCGGAACCTGGTGCAGCGACTGGACGGCCAGATGTCGGACGAGACCGCCGGGTTGCAGCTGGAGCTTGACCGGCTCGGCGCGGCAGGCCCGGTGCACATCCCCCACAACGACGAGGGCGGAGGCAGAAATTTCGCGATGCCGACGCCCGATCTGCTGGAGTCGCTGAACGCGGACGGGAGCCTGTACGACTCGAACGTCTCGCCGCTGCCGGCCAACGCGCCCCAGCTGGGCGGCAGCGCGCTTTCCCGCACAGAACCGATCACGGTGGCCGGGAACGGGGCGAACTGGCGCGTACTGGTGTTCAAGTACGGCGAAGGCTATCACTATGTCGTCGCCCGGAACATGTCCGAAGTGGACAGTTCGGTGGGCCGGCTGGCGTGGATCACCATGCTGTTCGGGTTCATCGTGTTCCTCGCCGTCGCGGCGGCCGCCATCGTGCTGGTACGCGGCAGCCTCCGCCCGCTGGTCGAGATCGAGCGCACCGCCGTCGCCATCGCCGGCGGCGACCTGTCCCAGCGGGTACCGGAGCGGGGCGCGCGGAGCGAGGTGGGCCGGCTGGGTACCGCGTTCAACACGATGATCGACCGGATCTCCGCGGCGTTCACGGCGCGGGCCAGTTCCGAGGCGCGGGCACGCCGGTCCGAGGACCGGATGCGCCAGTTCTTCGCGGACGCCTCGCATGAACTGCGTACGCCGCTGACCACGATCCAGGGCTTCGCCGAGCTGTACCGGCAGGGCGCGGTACCCGGCCCGGAGGAGCGGACCCGGCTGGTGCGGCGGATCGAGGACGAGGCGCGGCGGATGGGCCTGCTCGTCGAGGACCTGCTGCTGCTGGCCCGGCTGGACCAGCAGCGACCGCTGGCCGCGCAGGCGGTGGACCTGACCGTGCTCGCCGCCGACGCGGTCGAGGACGCGCACGTGATCGCGCCCGCCCGGCACGTGTCGCTGGCTCTGCCACCGGGCGGTGGGCCGGTGCTGGTGACCGGCGACGAGGAGCGGCTGCGCCAGGTGGTCCGGAACCTGGTGACCAACGCGCTGGTACACACGCCCCCGGACGCGGCGGTGACGGTACGCCTGGGGCGGCAGCCCGACCGGGCCACGCTGGAGGTGGCGGACACCGGGCCCGGGTTGACGCCGGAGCAGCGGCAGCACGTCTTCGAACGGTTCTACCGGGCCGATCCGGCGCGCAGCCGGCGGGACGGCCCGGTCGGCACCGGCCTGGGGCTCGCCATCGTCAGCGCGATCACCGCCGCGCACGCCGGTACCGTCGAGGTGGACAGCGAACCGGGGGCGGGCGCCACGTTCCGGCTGAGCCTGCCGCTCGACTCCTCAGCCGGCTGACGCCGGGCCCAGCGGGGCGGCCGCCGGCCTGGGCGCCGGAGCGGGCTCCTTCAGCTCCACGAAGATCGCGTGACTCGGGCTGCCGCCGGTGTTCTCGCCGGAGTGCTCCTGCGCGTCCAGCCAGCGGGCCTGGCCGGCGACCAGCTCCACATCCACCTGCCGGCCGTCGTGGCTGACCCGGCGGCGGAACGCGCTCAGCGTGTACATGAGGCTGTCCGGGTGCCGGTGCGGCTTCGTCCGGTCACCCGGTCCGTCGCGGTACTCCAGCACGCGTACCCGCGCGTTCTCGAAGATTACCCGGTACAGCTCCGGGTTGGTCACGGTCGGGTCGTCGTCCGCCATGGCGCTCCATCCTGGGACTCGGGTACCGATATGGGACTTCAGTACCATGGGATGACGGTACCATGATGGCGATGGCCGTACCATATGAACAGTCCGGGCGGCGCCAGCAGAAGGCGCGGACCCGCGCGGCGCTGGTCGCGGCGACCCGCCGCATGCTGGCCGACGGGGTGACCCCGGCGGTCGAGGAGGCCGCGGCTGCGGCGGGCATCTCGCGCACCACGGCGTACCGGTACTTCCCCAACCAGCGGCTGCTGCTGCTCGCCGCGCACCCGGAGATCGAGCAGGCGTCGCTGCTGCCCGCGGACCCGCCCGCCGACGTGGCGGCCCGCCTGGACCTGGTGATGCGCGAGTTCACCCGGATCTCCGTGGACTGGGAGCCGCAGCTGCGCACCTCGCTGCGCCTGTCCCTGGAGCCGGACCGGGCGCCCGGCGCGGAGCAGCCGGTACTGCGCCAGGGCCGGGCGATCGGGTGGATCGAGGACGCGCTGTCCCCGCTGCGCGACAGCCACCCGCACGTCGACGTGCACCGGCTGGCGGTGGCGATCCGCGCGGCGACGGGCATCGAAGCTTTGATATGGCTCACCGACATCGCCGGGCTCGACCGCGACCAGGCGCGGGAGCTGATGGGATGGTCGGCGCGGGCGATGCTGGGCGCTGCGACCGGTGGCCCCACGGCCACAGACAGCTCACAGCTTTCACACACGAGCCGCTAAGAGGGGTCGGGCAACCTTTCCTTGAACACGAAAGCAAGGAGAGGGGACCCCCAATGGCAGCGCGGGAGCGGGGACTACGCCGGATCGCGGCGGTGACCGGAGGGCTGGCGGTGGCCAGCATCGCCGGTTCGCTGGCCATCGCGAGCGCCGCGCACAGCGCGACGTCGACCGGCACGTCGACCACCAGCAGCACGACCAGCTCGACCAGTTCGACCAGCAGCAGCAACGACAGCAGCACCAGCTCGACCAGCAGCGGCTCCTCGGTATCCGGCACCACCGGGTCCGCGCAGGCCACCTCCGGCGGGTCGTGACCGCCATGCCACTGCTGGAGACGCTTCCCGTCGGGCCCGACACGGCCCAGTGGTCGGTCTGGGGCACCACCGCCCGGATCGTCGTGACCGAGCCGGACGTGCTGCCGTACGCGGTACCGGAGATCCGCGCCGCCCTCGCCGGGATCGACGCGGCGTGCAGCCGGTTCCGCGAGGACTCGGAGCTGCGCCGGCTGCAGAGCGCCGGTGGGCGCCCGGTGACCGTGAGCCCGCTGCTGGCCGGCCTGATCGAGGCCGCGCTCTGGGCCGCCGAGCACACCGGCGGCGACGTGGACCCGACCGTCGGCGCGGCCCTGCACGACCTCGGGTACGACCGGGATCTCGCGCTCATCCGCAAGGACCGCGCGTTCCCCATCAACGGCTCGACCATGCGCCTGCTGGTCATGCCGGCACCCGGCTGGCAGCGGGTGCGCCTGCGCGGCAACGAGCTGACGGTACCGGCCGGGGTGCGGCTGGACCTGGGCGCGAGTGCCAAGGCGTTCGCCGCGGACAGCTGTGCCCGCAGCGTGTCCGAGCGCTTCGGCACCGGTGTCATGGTCAGCCTCGGCGGCGACATCGCCACCGCCGGTCCGGGTCCGGAGGGCGGCTGGCGGGTGCTGGTGCAGGACCAGCCCGGCGAGCCGGCCGGTACGGTCGCGCTGTCCGCCGGTACCGCGCTGGCCACGTCGAGCACGCTGAGCCGGCGCTGGCGCTCGGGTACCCGGGAACTGCACCACATCATCGACCCGCGTACCGGCCAGCCGGCCCGGCAGGTGTGGCGCACCGTCTCGGTGGGCGCGCAGAACTGCCTGGAGGCCAACGCGCTGACGACCGCGGCGGTGGTACGCGGCGAGGCGGCGGAGCCCTGGCTGCGGCGCGTGAACCTGCCGGCCCGCCTGGTACACGCCGACGGCCGGGTGCTGACCATGGGGGGTTGGCCGGCATGACGAACGCACTCTGGTACCTGTCCCGCGGTACCGGCGCCGTGTCCCTGATCCTGCTCACCGTCGTGGTGGTGCTCGGCATCGCCGGCCGCTCCGGCCAGCCCGCCTTCGGGCTGCCCCGGTTCGCGGTGACCACGGTGCACCGCAACGCCAGCCTGATGGCGGTGGTACTGCTCGCCATCCACGTGACCACCCTGATGTTCGACCCGTACGCGCAGCTGAACCTGGTCGACGCGGTACTGCCGTTCGTGGGCTCGTACCGGCCGTTCTGGCTGGGCCTGGGCACGCTCGGGCTGGACCTCATCGTGACCCTGATCGTGACCAGCCTGCTGCGCCACCGGCTCGGCCTGCGTACCTGGCGCGCGGTGCACTGGCTGGCGTACGCGGCCTGGCCGGTGGCGCTGCTGCACGGCCTGGGTACCGGCACCGACTCGCACACGCTGTGGCTGCGCGCGATCGCGGGTACCTGCGCCGCCGGGGTGGCCGCCGGCCTCGCCTGGCGCCTGGCTCCCGGCTTCGGCAGGGCCCGCGCGACCGTCCAGCACAAGCACCGGCAACGCAAGCAGATGGAGTACGCCCGATGATCGCCACCGCCGAACCCGCCGCGCCTGCCGCCGGTACCAGTCGATTGCTGGCGGCCCTGACCACCGACCTGGACGAGCACCGGCGGCGGCACGGACCGCTGCCCTGGCA
>DATEJJ010000979.1:0-5738 GCA_035278125.1 Rugosimonospora sp. | reverse complement strand
CCGCGCTGGCCAAGGAGGGCGTGCTGGTGGACGCGCGGGCCGCCGAGCGCTTCCGCGGCGAGACCGAGCCGATCGATGCGGTGGCCGGCCACATCCCGGGCGCCGTGAACGTGCCGGCAACGGACCTGACCGGCGCCGACGGCCGGTTGCGGCCCGCGGCCGAGCTGCGGGCCCGTTTCGCTGCGGCCGGCATTGCGGGGGGTACGCCCGCAGGCGCGTACTGCGGCTCCGGGGTGACCGCGGCGCACACGGCGCTGGCCATGTCCGCCGCCGGACTGCCCGAGCCGGCGGTCTACATCGGCTCGTGGAGTCACTGGATCACCGACCCAGTCCGCCCGGTGGCGACCGGATGACCGCGACTGTCGTGTGGGGGGAGGAGCTGCTCCGGTACAACCTGGGGGACCACCCGCTCGATCCGGTCCGGGTGGAGCTGACCATGGCGCTGGCCCGGCAGCTCGGCGTGCTGGACCGGCCCGGGGTACGGCTGGTCGAGCCGCAGCCGGCCAGCGACGAGCGGCTGCGTACCGTGCACACCGCGGAGTACATCGAGACGGTGAAGGTGGCCGGGCCCGGGCACGGGCTGCACACCCCGGACAACCCGGTGTTCCCGTACATGCACGAGGCGAGCGCGCTGGTCGCGGGCGCCACCGTGGCCGCGGCCGAGGAGGTGTGGAGCGGCCGGGCCCGGCACGCCATCAACGTCTCCGGCGGGCTGCACCACGCGATGCCGGACCGCGCATCCGGATTCTGCGTGTACAACGACCCCGCGATCGCGATCGCCCGGCTGCTGGAGCTGGGCGCGGAGCGGGTGGCGTACGTGGACGTGGACGTACACCACGGCGACGGGGTACAGCAGGTCTTCTACGACGACCCGCGGGTACTCACGGTCAGCCTGCACGAGACCCCGCTGGCGCTGTTCCCGGGTACCGGCTTCCCGAGCGAGACGGGCGGGCCGGGCGCCGAGGGCGGCGCGGTGAACGTGGCGCTGCCACCGGGTACCGGCGACGCGGGCTGGCTGCGCGCGTTCCACGCGGTCGTACCGTCGGTGCTGCGCGCGTTCCGGCCGCAGGTGCTGTTCAGCCAGTGCGGCGCGGATGCCCACCGGCTGGACCCGCTGGCCGACCTGCGCCTGTCCGTGGACGCGCAGCGGGCGAGCTACCTGGCCATGCGGGACCTGGCGGGGGAGCTGTGCGAGGACCGCTGGGTGGTCACCGGGGGCGGCGGGTACGCCATCGTCGAGGCGGTACCCCGGGCCTGGACGCACCTGCTCGCGATCGTCACCGGCGAGCCGCTCGACCCGGCCACGCCCACCCCGGACGAGTGGCAGAACCTGGCGCACCGGCGCCGCCCCACCCGGGAGGTACCCCTGTCGCTGACCGACGGCGCGGACACCTCGTACCAGCGGTGGGAGCCGGGGGGCGAGCCGGACGCGGTGGACCGGGCCGTGCTGGCCACCCGCAAGGCGGTCTTCCCGCTGCTCGGCCTGGACCCGCACGATCCCCGGGACTGAGATGCCCGCCGGCTCCGACGTCCTGCTCTCCGACGGTACGACCGTCCACATCAGACCGATCCGGCCGCAGGATGCGGACTCGATCGTGGCGATGCACGCGCGGTTCTCCGAGCGCACCCGGTACCTGCGGTACTTCTCGCCGTACCCGCGGATCCCGGAGCGGGACCTGATCCGGTTCGTCAACGTGGACCACCACGACCGGGAGGCGCTGGTCATCCAGGTCGGGGACCGGCTGATCGCGGTGGGCCGGTACGACCGGCTCGGGCCGGAGGCGGAGGAGGCCGAGGTCGCGTTCGTGGTGGAGGACGTGTACCAGGGCAAGGGGATCGGCTCGATCCTGCTGGAGCACCTGGCCGCCGCGGCCCGGGAGGCGGGGCTGGTCCGGTTCGTCGCCGAGGTGCTCCCGGTCAACGGGCCGATGCTGCGCGTCTTCGCCGACGCCGGGTACCAGGTGCAGCGCCAGTACGCCGACGGTGTGGTACACCTGACCTTCCCGATCGCGCCCACCGAGGAGTCGCTGGCGGTGCAGTGGCGGCGGGAGCAGGTCACCGAGGCGCGGTCGATCGGCCGGCTGCTCGCCCCGCGCGGGGTCGCCGTCTACGGGGTACGCCGGGACGGCAACGGTATCGGCGCCGCACTGCTGCGCCACCTCTCCGACTTCAGCGGACCCGTGTACCCCATCCACCGCGCCGCGTCCACTCTGGCTGGTCGCACCACGTACCAGAAACTCGTTGAGGCGCCGGGTGGTGCAGACCTGGCGGTGGTCGCGGTGCCGGCGGACGCGGTGGCGTCCACAGTGGAGGACGCGGCGGCGGCCGGGGTGGCCGGGCTGGTCGTGGTCTCCTCGGGCTTCGCGGAGGCCGGGCCGGCGGGCACCGCCGCCCAGGACGACCTGCGGCGTGCCTGCCGGGCGGCCGGGATGCGGCTGGTCGGGCCGAACTGCCTGGGCATCGCCAACACCGATCCGCAGGTGCGGCTGAACGCCACGCTCGCCGGAGAGCTGCCCGCGCGCGGCCGGGTCGGGTTCTTCAGCCAGTCGGGCGCGCTGGGCACCGCGCTGCTCGCCGAGGCGCGGCGGCGCGGGCTCGGCCTGTCCAGCTTCGTCTCCGCCGGCAACCGGGCCGACGTGTCCGGCAACGACCTGCTGCAGTACTGGCAGAGCGATCCGGCCACCGATGTGGTGCTGCTGTACCTGGAGACGTTCGGCAACCCGCGCAAGTTCGCCCGGCTCGCCCGCCGGCTGGGCCGGGAGAAGCCGATCGTCGCGGTCGCCTCCCAGTTCCGCCCGCCCGGGCTGGCCGCGCTGCCCGCCGGACCGGACCCGGTGGGGGTCGCCGCACTGTTCGCTCAGTCAGGCGTGATCCGGGTGGACACGGTGGCCGAGATGTTCGACGTGGGCGTGCTGCTGGCGCACCAGCCGCTACCGGCCGGGATGCGGGTGGGCATCGTGACCAACTCGTCCGCGCTGGGCGTGCTGGCCGCCGGTGCGTGCGGCTCGGCCGGGCTGGCCGTGGTCGACGGGTACCCGGCGGATGTGGGTCCACAAGCGACACCGGAGGAGTTCGCGAGCGCACTGTCCGGGGCGGTGGCGGACGAGCGGGTCGACGCGCTGATCGTGGTGTGCGCCCCACCGCTGCCACCCGAGGAGTCATCCACAATGGACGGTGGTTTCGAGGCGGCGGTCGCCGGTGCCGCGCGGCACGGGGACAAGCCGGTGGTGGCCACGTTCCTGGCCGGTACCCTGCCGCCCGGCGTACCGTCGTACGACTCGGTCGAGGAGGCGGTACGCGCGCTGGGCCGGGTGGCCCGGTACGCCCACTGGCGCCGTACTCCGGCCGGCCGGGTACCCGAGCTGTCCGGAGTGGACAGTGACGCGGCCCGCACGGCCGGTACCGCGGAGGAACTGCTTGCCGCGTACGGCGTCCCGGTGCTCGCGTCCCGGCTGGTCACCGGCGCCGACGCGGCGGTGGCGGCGGCCGGGGAGCTGGGCTACCCGGTCGTGGTGAAGGTGGCCGACCCGGCGCTGCGGCACCGGGTGGACCTCGGCGCGGTACGGCTGGACCTGGCCGGCCCGGCCGACGTGCGGCGCGCCTGCGCCGAACTGGACCGGCTGTTCACCGCCGGTACCGCGCTGGTGGTGCAGGCGCAGGTGGCGCCCGGTACCTCGTGGGTGGTGGAGGCGGTCGAGGATCCGGCGTTCGGCCCGATCGTCGGGTTCGGGCCGGGCGGGGTGATCGGTGAACTCGTCGGCGACCGGGCCTGGCGGGCGGCGCCGCTGACCAGGCGGGACGCGGCAGCCCTGGTACGTGAGCCGAAGGCGGCGCCGCTGCTGTCCGGTCACCGGGGCGCCGAACCGGCCGAGGTGGACGCCGTCATCGACCTGCTGCTACGGGTGGGCCGGCTCGCCGACGAGCAGACCCGGGTGCGTTACCTCAGCCTGAACCCGGTGCTGGTGCGGCGGGACGGTGTCTCCGTGCTGCACGCATCCGTCCAGTATGGACACAGCGGTCCCCGGCCCGACTCGGGCCCGCGCCGCCTGTCCAGTTAGGACAGTGTCAGCCACCGTCGGTCGCGGCGGGGCCCGGCGGGTCGTCCAGGAAGGATGACGTCGGTACGAAGAACAGGCAGCCCGTCACCGCCGTGGAGAAGTCCAGGATCCGGTCGGTGTTGCCGGGCGGATCGCCGAGGAACATGTTCTCCAGCATCCGCTCGGTGACCGCGGGCGTGCGGGCGTACCCGATGAAATAGGTCCCGAATTCGCCGCGCCCGACGGTGCCGAACGGCATGTTGTCGCGCAGGATCTTCCGCTCGGTACCGTCCGGTTCGGTGATCACGTTGAGCGCGACGTGGGAGTTGGCGGGCTTGACCGCGTCGTCCAGTTCGATGTTGGTCAGCTTGGTCCGGCCGACCACCCGCTCCTGCTCCTCCACCGGCAGCGCTTTCCACGCCGCCAGGTCGTGCAGGTACTTCTGCACGATGACGTAGGAGCCGCCGGCGAAGCCGGGGTCCTCGTCCCCGATCAGGACCGCGTCCGCCGCGACCGGGCCGACCGGGTTCTCGGTACCGTCGACGAACCCGAGCAGGTCGCGCATGTCGAAGTACTTGAATCCGTGTACCTCGTCCCGCACGGTCACCGCTCCGCGCAGCCGGTCCATGATCTGGCCGGCCAGCTCGAAGCACGGGTACAGCTGGGTGGCACGCAGGTGGAACAGCAGGTCGCCCGGGGTGGCCACGGCCCGGTGTGCCGGCCCGTCGAGTTCCCGGAACGGGTGCAGCTGCGCCGGTCGGGGCGCGCCGAAGAGCCGGTCCCAGGCGTGCGAACCGATCCCGGCCACGACGCTCAGGCGCTCCTCCGGTACCCGGAACCCGACCGAGCGCTGGAGTCCGGACAGGTCGGCGAGCAGCCCGCGTACCGCCTCCTCGCCCCCCGGGTCCACGGTCATCACCAGGAAGATCGCCGCCGTGGTCAGCGGACTCAACACCGGCTGCGGCACCACTGCCTGCTCCTT
Source organism: Rugosimonospora sp. (assembly GCA_035278125.1). Classification (GTDB taxonomy): domain Bacteria; phylum Actinomycetota; class Actinomycetes; order Mycobacteriales; family Micromonosporaceae; genus DATEJJ01. The sequence goes on along the minus strand of DATEJJ010000979.1, from coordinate 719 downwards.
TCTGAACCTTCGCCCATTTTGGCACCTATTGGTGCAGCAGCCAGCCAAGGTCCAGATGAACAAACGACGGGGACGCCGCGGTCAGCGTCCCCGTCGGGTCTGGTGCTCGGTCAGCAGGCGTACGCCTCCAGGCGCTTCGCCCGCGAGGGGTGGCGGAGCTTGAGCAGCGTCACCTTCTCGATCTGGCGGATGCGCTCGCGGGACAGGCCGAACTCGCGGCCCACCTCGTCCAGCGTGCGCTGCCGGCCGTCGTCCAGGCCGAAGCGCAGCCGGATCACCGCCTGCTCCCGCTGGGACAGCGTGGCCAGCACGATCTCCACCTCCTCGCGGAGCATGCCGTGCGAGACACTGTCGGCCGGCTCCTCGCGCGGGTCCACCCGGGCCACGAAGTCGCCCAGCGCGCTCTCGCCGTCCTCGCCCACCGCCTGGTCCAGGCTGACCGGCTCGCGGTCGTACGAGATCAGCTCGATCACCTGGAACTCCTCGACCTCCAGCGCCTTGGCGACCTCGGCGATCGAGGGCTCCCGGCCGAGCGTGGTGGACAGGTCGCGGCGCGCCCGTACCATGCGGTTGACCTGCTCGACCATGTGTACCGGGATGCGGATGGTGCGGGCCTGGTCGGCCATGGCGCGGGTGATGGCCTGGCGGATCCACCAGGTGGCGTAGGTGGAGAACTTGTAGCCCTTGGTGTAGTCGAACTTCTCGACGGCGCGGATGAG
>DATEJJ010000978.1:0-2392 GCA_035278125.1 Rugosimonospora sp. | reverse complement strand
CTCGGCCAGCGCGGGGCGGCTCAGCTCCCGCTCGGCCCGGCAGCGGGTGACCAGCCGGTCCCGGTACCGCCAGTAGTGCCAGACCTTGGCCTCGTCGATGAGCTGCTCCACCGCGCTGCCCCGCTGGTAGCACAGGGCCACCTGGATCGCCTCCATGCCGCCGTCCTGGATCAGCGCGCCGACCAGCGGGTACTTGGCGTGGCGGCCGGCCACCTCGTAGAAGGTGCTGCGGCTGCCCCGGGGGCGTACCGCGTCCACGATCGGCTGCCAGGCCAGCGGTCCGGTCTCCCCGGTGGCGAGCAGCTCGTCCACGGCCTGGTAGTACGCCACCTTGGTGCGCCAGTGGCGGCGCCCGTCGGGTACGGTCCCGGCCAGCGCGCCGCGCCACCGTACCGAGACCGTGGTGTCCAGTACGGACACGGTCACGTCGACTTCCATGCTCGTTGCCTTCCGTGTCATGGGTGCGTGCTCCGGCACTCCTGCCCGGTCACCCGGTCCAGCACCGCCGTCCAGTCCTCGGGTGCGGCATCCCCCCGCCACGCCACGTGCTGGTCCGGGCGGACCAGCACCAGGTCGCGCTCCCAGCACGCGCGTACCGCCGCGTCGTCCAGCTCCAGGTGGGTGACGGGTACCGCGCGTTCGCCGGCGGCCGTCGCGAGCGGCGCGCCGGTGCCCTTGCCGGACAGGTCGACCAGGGTGAAGCCCGGGCCGAGCCGGTCGAACAGCTGCCCGCCGCCGGTCAGGCGCACCGCGGGCGCCCGCGACCCGGGCCAGGTGGTCGGCGTGATCCGGTCGGCCCGCCAGGGTGGCGGCGGGCACGGGTCCGGCCAGATGATCGGCGACGCGGTGTACCGGTACCCGAAGTGCACGCCCAGGTTGTCCACCTGGTGCGCGTCCCGTTCCAGGATGCCGGCGAGGTGTTCCCGGGAGGCGCCGGCGGCGGCCAGCCGGCTGAACCGCAGCCACACGTCGCGCAGCCCGCCGCACAGCTCCCGGTTGAACAGCGCCACCGGCCGGCGCTCCAGCTCGTAGCTGGCCAGCAGCCGGGGGCCGCCCCAGCCGGTGACCACGGCGGCGATCTTCCAGCCCAGGTCGACCGCGTCGGCGATACCGGTGTTGGCGCCGTGCCCGCCCATCGGGAAGAACTGGTGCGCCGAGTCGCCGGCGAGGAAGGCGGAGCCCTTGCCGTACGAGGCGGCCACCGCGAGGGTCCCCTCCCACTGCGCCACGCTCAGTACCCGGTCCACCTCGAAGCAGACGCCGAGCCGCTCCTGTACCACGTCCATCGGGTCCACCGCGAACGGCTCGTCGGCGGGTACCGGCATGCTGGCCGTCCACGTCTCCCGCTCGTCCCGGGAGACGAGGGTGAGCCCGCGCGCGGCGACGGTGACGAACGCGCTGCCGTACCGGCGCAGGGCCGGGTCGCGGCTGGTGAAGTACACCGAGCAGTGCTGGGTACGGGCCTGCGTCTCGTCCAGGGTGATGCCGAGGCAGCGGCGTACCGTGCTGGACGCGCCGTCGCAGGCGACCAGGAACCGCGCCTCGACCGTGTCCCGGCGGTGCGCGGTGGCGTCGGCGATGGTGGCGGTGACCCCGCCGGACTGCTCCAGCCGCAGGTCGGTGAAGGTGCTGCCCTCGCACAGGGTGACCAGCGGGTGCTCGCGGGCCGCGTCGCGGACCAGCTCCTCCAGCAGCGAGCCCTGCACCCGCTGGTACGCCTCGGCGGGCGCGCTGCCGTCGTTCACGCCGGCGAACCGGTCCTGCTCCTCCTGCACCGACGGGTGGTGCCAGACCAGCACCGGCGGCTCGTCGAAGCCCCGGGTCCAGAGGAAGTCGGTCGCGTGCTTCGGGCCGATACCCCGCTCCCGGATGGCCCGGGCCAGGCCGAGCCGGTGCAGCAGCTCCATGCTGCGGCCGTTGATGTAGTCCATCTTGGGGTGCGGTGACGGGGCCAGCGACCGCTCCACCACCATGCTGGGGACGTTGTGGCGGGCCAGCTCCAGGGCGAGCACCGAACCGACCGGCCCGGCGCCCACGATCAGTACCGGCGTGTCGTACACCCGCGCGGCCACCCTGACTCCCTCCCGGCGCGGGTCCGGTGTGGACGGACCCGCTACCGGGCCTATCGTCGGGCGGCGCCACGCGTTACCGCATGACGTGTTCACGGGATATCCCGCGGAATCGTTACCGTTCCGGCTCGGTGGACTCGCCGATCATCCGAGCCAGAGCTGCCCGGCTGGTGATGCCGAGCTTGCCGAAGATGTGGCGCAGGTGACTGTCCACTGTGTGCGGTGAGACCTTCAGCGCGTCGGCGGCGTCCCTGTTGGTCATCCCGTTGGCGATCAGGCGGGCCACCCGCCGTTCGGTCGGGGTCAGCCCGTCCAGCGGCTCC
>DATEJJ010000977.1:0-2012 GCA_035278125.1 Rugosimonospora sp. | reverse complement strand
GCGAGCGCGCTGACGCTCGCGTGCGCGGTGCTGCCGCGGGCGCGGCGCGGCACCGGGTCCGCAGGCGGTGGGCCGGCGCTGCGGGTGCTGACCTCGAACCTGCTGTTCGGCGCCGCGGACCTGGACGAGGTGCTGTCGCTGGTACGCACGCAGTCGGTCGACCTGCTCGCACTGCAGGAGTGCACGCCCGAGGCGGACAAGGCGCTACGCGCGATGGGGTTGGACGTGCTGCTCCCGTACCGGGTGGCGTGCCCGCGTGACGAGCCGGGCGGCTCCGCCCTGTACTCCCGGTTCCCGCTGTGCGGCGGCGGGTACCGCGACCTGCCCCCGCACTTCGGCCAGTCGTACGCGACGCTGCGGGTACCGGGTGCGGCGCCGGTACACGTGGAGTCGGTGCACCCGTGCGCGCCGTCCGCCCGCCGGCTGCTGCGGCACTGGTGGACCGGCCTGGCCGGGCAGCCCCGTCCGGTACCGGGTGGGCCGCCCCGGATCCTGCTCGGCGACTTCAACGCGACCCTGGACCACGTCCCGCTGCGCCGCCTGCTCGCCAGCGGGTACCGGGACGCGGCGGCCCTGGTGGGCAAGGGCTTTGCCGGCACCTGGCCGTACCACGGGTACCGGCTACCCCCGGTCACCCTGGACCACGTGCTGGTCGAGCCGGGCGTCGGGGTACACGCGGTGTCCGCGCACCGGATCCGGGGTACCGACCACCGGGCGCTGCTCGCCGTGCTCAGCCTGCCGCCGGGCGGCTCAGGTGAAGATGTTGACGGCTCGGGCGACGACCAGCGCCACGGTGATCAGTGAGATCATCGACTGCCCCATCATGGTGAGCTTGGCCCAGCCGGTGAGCGGGAGCGTGTCGGTGGGGCTGAACGCGGTCGCGTTCGTGAACGACAGGTACAGGTAGTCGACGTAGGTGGGCTCCCAGTCCCGGGATACCAGCTCGGGGCTGGTCATCTGGGTGAACAGGAAGTCCGGGTGCGGCTTGCGCGCCACGGCCCGGGCCGCCGGCCCGCCCCGGTCGAACTCCCAGTACCACAGCGAGAACACGATCACGTTGGTCAGCCAGATCGCGCCCCCGTCCAGCAGCAGCGGTACCGCCTTCCCGCCGTGCCCGGTGACCAGCTGGTAGACCAGCTGCCCGGCCGACCAGGCGGTGGCCAGGCTGGCCGCGACGACGAGCAGCAGCCCGAGGCTGCGAAGCCAGCGGTTCTCCCGGGTGATCCGGCGCGGGTTGGCGACGATCAGCAGCACCAGCAGCACGCTCTCCAGCACCGGCAGCAGCGGCCGGGGCTTGAACGCGAGCTTGTCCGGCACCACCAGCTGCAACACGATCAGGGCGAGCACGGCTAGCGTGGCCGGCCAACGCGCCTCGCCGCCGGTCTTGCGCAGCCAGGCCGGCAGGTGTTGGACATGCCCCTCGTCGTCGACGTGGGCCAGGCCGCACAGCAGCTCCAGCCGGGCCAGCTTGTCCTTCACGCTGGCGTGGTGGGCCGGGTCGATCACGGGCACCGGTGCCCGGGCGGGTTCTTCACTCACGCCGCCATTGTGCCTACGAAGGCAAGTCGTAAACACCGGTCTTGAGCAGATGCTCAAATCTGCCTACACTCGCGTTTGAGCAATCGCTCAAGAGGGAGGCGGTCATGCGATCGATCTACGTGGAGACCCTGATCGATGCGGCACCCGGCCGAGTGTGGGAGCTGAGCCAGGACCCGGCGGCCCACCAGCGCTGGGACGCCCGGTTCAGCCGGATCGGCCCGGGCGGCGCCGACGGCCGGTTCCGGTACGCGACCCGGCTGCTGCCCGGGCTCACCATCGCCGGCACCGGGGTGGCGGTGTGGCGGCGTCGCTACGACTACCGCGGCACCTCCGCGCTGCGCTTCGCGTCCGCGGACCCGCTCTGCCTGGTCCGCGCCGGCCGCGGCTACTGGCGCTACGTGCCGACGCCGGCGGGCGTGCGCTTCCTCACCGGGTACGACTACGCGCCCGGCTGGGGCGCCACCGGGCGGCTC
>DATEJJ010000976.1:0-3298 GCA_035278125.1 Rugosimonospora sp. | reverse complement strand
GGCCACGCCGGCCGACCCGGTGTGGCCGGCGATGCGCACGAGCTGCGGTAGCAGCTCGGCGACCGGGCTGTGCGCGGGCAGGGACAGGTCGATCCGGGCGCGCGGCGTCACCATCGTGACCCGCCGCGCCACCGCCGCGGTCATCGATCCGGTCCGTCGAGCCGTTCCAGAGCCTCGGCCAGTACGGGCGCGAAGCGCTCGCGGCACGCCTCGGCCAGGCGGCGCTGGCCGTCGGACACGGCCTCGACCACGAGCGCCGCGAACGTCTCCGGCGGGAAGCGCCGGTACGCCTGCGGGTCGATGACCAGGTCGATGAGGCGCCCGTTGCCCCGCAGCCGGGCGGTCACCTCGCCGCCCGGGCAGTACCCCACGATCTCCAGCCGCTCCACCGCGCGCTGGATCTCCAGCACCCGGTCCTGCTGCGCGCGTACGTCCACGAGCAGGTCCTCGATCTCCCGGTCCATGGTTCGCTGCCTCCCTTTCAACCGCTGGCGGTGCCATTGGCCGTGACGGTCACGTGCTTGTCCACCTCGGTACCGTCCGCGTTGCGCTCGACCACGACCACGTCGGCGCCGATGTCGGAGTCGACCACCACGCCGCCGTCCGCGTTGACGGTCACCGTCACGTGATGCCCGTTCGTTGCCGGCGCGGCGGCCGGTGTAGCCGGCACAGCCGGCGTGGCCGCGGTGAGCGTCGCCGGCACCGGCGGCGTCGTGGCGCTGCCGGTGGTCGGCGCCGCCGTGAGCGAGCCCAGGTTCGACAGGGACGCCTGCGCGGTGGGATCGGTGCTGGCGACGGTCGGGGTGGTGGTCGTGGTGGCCGGGATGCTCGTCGCCGGCAGCGCGGCCGTGCTGCCGGAGTTGTTCAGCTGTGCCACGCCGGTCGCGATGGTGCCCAGGCTGGACAGCACCCCGCCGAGGTTGTTCTGCCCGATGGCCGTGAACAGAGCGCCGATTCCCTTGAGGAAACTGGCGATCGACGCGGTGGTACCGGTGGCCAGCGCGGTCGCCGCCGCCTGCGTGTACGGGTTGCTGCGCAGCGCGGCCACCGTCGGCTCGGTGGTGTGGATGGCCGCGGTACAGCCCTGCTGCGCCGTGTTCAGCTTGCCGGCGGCGGCCTCCAGTTCGTGCGCGAACCGGTTGGCGGCCTCGATGGTGCGGTCGAACTGGGCGAAGGACGCGGCCAGCTTGCGCAGCGCGGCGTCCCGCCCGCTCCCGGTCTGCCAGAGCTGGCTGAGCTGGTCGCGGGAGCGCTCCAGTTCGGTGAGGGTACTGACGAGGCTGCGCGCCTTGCCGGCCACCTGCGCGGCGTAGCTGAGGATCCACTGTGGATCCCCGCCGGTGACCAGCGGGCGGCACACCGTGCCGAAGCCGTTGCCGCCGGCGGCCGCGTCGATGTTCGGGGTAGGGGGGATGTCCACCACGGGTGCGTCCTCTCGGTCACCACAGCGCGGTCTGCGCGGTCATCGGGCGGTACACGCCGCGCACCGCGGCGAGGCCCGTGAGCCCGGCGACGGGCCCGTTGTTGTAGAGCTGGCCGTCGAACCCGGCGACCCCGATCGCTGTCGTGCCACCGGTCGTCACGCCGACCACCACGTCACCGGGGCGGACCTGCCCGCCCGAGTACACCTTCGCGAGGCCCAGCGCGGTCTGGTTGCGCGGGTCGCGGTCCAGCCAGTCCGCGAGGGCGGCCGGGCTGGCGAGGGCGGACGCCGGTACCTGGGCGGCGGACCGCCCGGGCTGGGCCGCCGCCAGGTAGCCCACCACGGTGCCGACCGAGGCGGGGGTACCCGCCGGGGTGCTCGACTGCTGCGCGTACCCGGCGACGATCGAGCCGAGGCCCGTGGTTGTCGAGCCCTGGCTCGCGGTGGCGGCGGTGGTACCGGCGGGGGTGGCGCCGAGCGTCGTGGCCGCGTTCTGGTCGTACTGCTGGTACGCGCCGGCCGCGCCCGCCACGTTCGTGTTGAGCTGCTGTAGCAGGGCGAGCAGCGCGCGTACCGTCTGGCTGAGCTGGCGGTGCACGGCGGTGCTGGCGGTGGCCACCGGCGCGCCGAGTTGGGAGAACGCGGCCGGGTTCAGCGTCAGCGCCTCCAGCTGGAGCGCCGTGTTGAGCGCGCCCGTCAGCTGTCCGGACACGTTTCCGGTGACGGAACGCACGTCCGGCAGGGAGATGTCGAAGCTGCCGCTGCCCGTACCCATGCCGTTCTCCTCTCGGTACCCGGCCATGGTAGGGAGCCGCGAGCGGGCCTGGGCACGGCAGAAATACCCACCGGGTGCTGTGTGGAAGTGCCGACTGGTGCCGGCGCGCCGCGCACGCCACCGTTAATAGCGTGACCAACCAGCCGAACGGCCGGCGCGGCCGGTCCGCGCTGCCCGAGATGCCGCAGGGTGAGATCGTGCTGCAGCCGCCTCCGGTGCTGCCCCGGGGTTCCGGGCAGGGGGCGTCGCAGCTGCTGCTGATGCTGCCGATGATGCTTGGCATGGGCGCCATGTCGTTCGTCTACATCGGACGGTCCAGCGGCCCGATGACATGGATCTTCGGTATCCTCTATGCCGGCGTGCTGGTGGGCATGCTGGTGATGGGCGTGTCCCGGGGCGGCGCCGCGAAGAAGTCCCAGATCAACGACGAGCGGCGGGACTACCTGCGCTACCTGGGCGGGCTGCGCAAACAGGTACGCGAGGTGGCCGGGCGGCAGCGGCTCGCGCTGGTGACGGTGCTGCCCGAGCCGGGTACACTGTGGACGGTCGCGGGTACCGAGCTGATGTTCTACCGGCGCCGGTTCGATGTCCACTTCGGACAGGTACGGGTGGGCACCGGGCCGCAGCGGCTGGCGACCCCGCTCCGGGCGCCGCAGACCGCGCCGCTGGAGGATCTCGACCCGGTCGCGTCCACCTCGCTGCGGCACTTCATCCGCACCTACACGACCGTGCCGGACCTGCCGGTGGCCGCCTCGTTGCGCGCCTTCGCCCGGATCAGCATCGGCGGCGAGCGCGCCGACGTGCTCGGCTTCACCCGGGCCGTGCTCGCCCAGCTGGCCACCTTCCACGCGCCGGACGACGTGCGGATCGCCTGCTGCGCCGACGCGGAGCGCCGGCCGGACTGGGAGTGGCTGAAGTGGCTGCCGCACGCGCAGCACCGCGCCCGGGCCGACGCGGCCGGTCCGGTGCGGCTGTACGCGGAGCGCCTGGCCGACCTGGCCGAGCTGCTCGACGCCGACCTGGACGGCGAGGAGCTGGCCGCCCGGCCCGCGTTCACCCGGGACCCGCGTACCGCCGCCGACGCGCCGCACCTCGTGGTC
>DATEJJ010000975.1:0-6032 GCA_035278125.1 Rugosimonospora sp. | reverse complement strand
TTTCGGCAGGCGCGGGAGCGGATACAGTCGCCCAGCACGCCCGGCGAGCCGCTGTCGCGGCAGGAGGTCGCCGAGCAGGCCAATGCGTGGATCTTCGAGCAGCACAAGAAGACTGTCGCGCTGGACGCCAACTACGTCGGCAAGCTGGAACGCGGGCTGATCCGCTGGCCTCACCGGATGTACCGGGAGGCATTCCGCGCGGTCCTACGTGTCGCTACCGACGCGCAGATCGGGTTTTCCGGCCGGCGTCGGCGTCCGGCTACCGTTGGGCCGGTGAACCGGCAGCAATTCCTCCACCTCGCCGGCTCTGTCGTGGCGCTACCCTGGCTCGACCTGTTCGCCCCGATCGAGCCCACGGCCCTGCCCAGGAAGATCAGCCGCGACGACATCGACCAGGTCCAGCTCGCCTCAGCGACGTTCATGGGCTGGGACAACACCTACGGCGGCGGCCTGGCCCGGGAAGCGGTCCATGCTCAACTACGGTGGTCGGCCCAGCTTCTACATGTCGACTGCCCCGGCACGTTGCAGCCCGACCTGTTCGCCGCCGTCGCTGAACTGGGCGGGGTGGTTGGCTTCATGGCCTTCGACGCCTACGCCCACGACGACGCCCGCCGCACTTTCACGTTCAGTCTCGCGTGCGCGGAGGAGTCCAAGAACTGGCACCTGCGTGCGTCCATACTCAGCATGATGGCCCGCCAAGCCATCTGGTGCGGCCAACCCGACACCGGGCTGACCCACGTCGAGACCGCCCTCGTGCGGCGCGACCGGCTGACCGCCACCGAACGGGCCTCGCTACACACATTGCGCGCCCGGGCCCTGGCCAGGCTGCGCCGTCCACAGGAGACACTGGCCGCCGTCGGCGCCGCTGACGACGCGTTCGCCCACGCCAAACCTGGCGACGATCCGCCATGGATGGCGTTCTACGACCACGCCCAACACCACGGCGACACCGCCCACGCGTTGTGGGACCTGTCCGTACGCGGCCGGCGTACCCAGGCCGCGCAACGGTTGGCCTACTCGGTGGTACACCACGGCGCCGAGTACGCCCGCTCCCGAACCATCTCCTGCACCAAACTGGCCACCCTGCTCATGGTCACCGGCGACCCCCGCAAAGCGGCCGCGATTGGCAACCAGGCGCTCGACGGTGCCGCCCAGCTCCGCTCCCGACGCGCCATAGACGACCTGTGGGAGCTACACCGGACCGCCGCACGCCACCAAGCGATCATTGACGTTGCCGAACTGCGGGACCGTATCGTCGAAACACTGGGCGCGGCATGAGCGACGCGGCTACGGCGCTGCGAGCCGCATGTCGCCAGGCCGGAATCGATGCGTCCAGCGCCGAACTCATCCGTGTGGGCGAAAACACCCTCTACCTCCTGCCCGATCACGTGGTCGTCCGGGTCACCCGGAGCGGGCAACTCGCCGCCGCAGCCAAGGAAGTGCGGGTATCGCGCTGGCTTCAATCCTTGAACGTACCCGTGGTCCAAGCCCTCCCCGACATCGACCAGCCGGTCACCGTGGACGGCCGCGCGGTCACCTTCTGGCACGAGCTGCCCGCCCACCGATACAGCACCACCGCGGAACTCGCCGCCGTGCTACGCCGCCTGCACGACCTGCCCCCGCCCGACTTCGGGCTACCTCCGATCGCCCCCTTCGTCCGCCAACGTGAGCGGATCGCCGAAGCGGCCGTGCTCAATCCCGAGGAACGTGAATGGCTTCTGCGGCACCTCACCGACCTGGAAGCCCGCTACGCCAACCTGCCCGACGGCATGCCCTGGTGCGCGATCCACGGTGATGCCTGGGCGGGCAACGTCGTCGTCACCGACACCGGCCCGGTCCTGCTCGACCTGGAACGCTTCGCCCACGGCCCGCCGGAGTGGGACCTGACCTCGATCGCGGTGGACTACACCACCTTTGGCGAGATGTCCGCCGAGCAGTGGGCTGACTTCTGTGAGCGCTACGGGTCCGACGTGACCGTGTGGGCCGGTTTCGAGATCCTCCGTGACGCCCGCGAACTGCGCAAGGTCACCTTCGCCGCTCAGATGGCTGACCAGCGTGCGGAAATCGCGGAACAAGCGGCGTACCGCCTCGCCTGTATCCAGGGCAAGCACGGCCCGCGGCCATGGGGCTGGATCGGCGTACCGTGACGAAGATCAGGTCGGGGTCGTCGTGGTCGACCCGGTCCACCTGGAGGCCGGTCTGGACCCGCGCGTGACGCAACCACCCGCACGACCGGAACCGCAAACTGGTTGTGGAGACCAGTGCCGGACCGTCAGGGAAACGGGCAAGCCGCTGCAGCCGGCCCCGTTCTGATGCCTCGGTGGGGCGGTCAAGTAGAGGGGCGCGATCGATCGTCAGATCCTGGAGACGGTGAGGCCCATGTGGCGGTTGTAGTGCAGGGTGAAGCCGGCCAGGTTGGTGCCGCCGTGCGCGTCGAGGTCGAGGACGAGTTGACCGGCGAGCCACGGTACGCTTTTCCAGGCTGCGTAGTAGCGTTGCCCGCGTTGTTCTAGCTCGGCGATGACCGTGTCGATTTGGTTGGTCATCAGTCGGGGTAGTGCGATGGTGCATTCGGCGACCGATCGCGCGAGGTGCGGGGGTGGGGCGAATGCGGTGGGGACCTCGTGTCCGGGGTGGTGTGGCACCCAGGCGGGGATGAAGAGCGCGTCGTCTCGGCGTATCAGGATGATGACGTCAAGGTTTTCGGTGGAGTCGGCGCGGACGTGGCCTCGACCGCGGGCCTCGCCGTTGGTGTCGGCGTCGCCGATGTCGCCGTGGAGCCATCCTGTCAGCGACGCGTTGTGGTGGTTGACCTCGCCGATCCGGAACACGTCCGCGGCGTTGCGCTGTGCGCGTCGTCGCCGGTTGGCGATGGTGTCTGCCTGACGGATGTGGTCGTGCCAGGCGGCGGGCCCGACGAGGGGTTCGGCGTACGCGGTCTGGACGAGGTGGGGGATGTCGTCGGGCAGGCTGACCGGTGGTGCGCCGTGGTCGAGGTGGGGCCAGAGCACGCCTGCGGCGCGCAGTAGGGCGGCGGTGTCGTAGACGGCTCGGGAGCCGCTGATTGGTTCGGGTGGGGTGGTTTGCCAGTCGGCGCCGGTGATGTAGCAGCGGGCCTGGCGCAGATGCGGGGGTCGGGGGCGGGTGTGTCGGTGGAGTCGGCCGATGCGTTGCAGGAGCAGGTCGATCGGGGCCAGGTCGGTGATGAGGAGGTCGAAGTCGAGGTCGAGGGATTGTTCGACGACTTGGCTGGCTACGACGACGTACCGGGGCGGTCGGTGTGGGGATTTGGCGGGCGGGCCGAACTGATCGACGAGCCAGCGGTCGTTGGCGGCGCGGTCGGGGGCCAGGTAGCGGGAGTGGGCGATGAAGATCGGGATGCGGGGGCCGAGTTTGTCCGTCAGTGTGGCGGCGGTTTCCTGTACGCGGCGGACGGTGTTGCGCACGACGAGGGCGCAGCCGCCAGGGGCGGTGTTGGCGCGCAGGAGGTCGGCGAGTGTGTCCAGGTCGTCGGGGAGGGGGGAGACCTGGACCGAAACCGCGCGGCCGGACGGGTCGGCGGGTGTGGCGGCGGTGCGTCCGTCGGGCTCGGTGACGGTGACGACGGGATAGCCGGTCGTGGTGTCTGGCGGGCTTGGGTCCGCTGGCGATGCGACGCCGATGCGGCCGCGATCATAGGCAGTGAGCATGTCGGTGCGGCGGGCGGCAGGCAGGGTGGCTGACAGCACGATCACGGGTACCCGGTAGGCGCCTAGCCATTCCAGGGCGCGGTCGAGGAACTGGCTCATGTGGACGTCGTACGCGTGTGCCTCGTCGATGACCACGACTTTGCGGCCCAGGCCGAGGTGTCGGAGTACGACGTACCGGGACTTAAGTGCCATGAACAGCAGTTGGTCGATGGTTCCGATGACGAAGTCGGAGAGCAGGATCAGCTTGCGGCGGGTCAGCCAGGCGTGCACCGCGATGTCGGTGCCACCCTCGTCGACGGCGATGCCTGTGGGCCTGCCGCGGGTAACGAGGTTGTCGTACTCGGTGTTGAAGCGTGCCTTGCCGTGGGCGAGGGCGGCCCCGTACGCGCCGCGCCCGATGTCGCTGTCGGGGAGGTGTTGCAGCCAGGTCAGGCCGCGCGACAGCATGGCGTCGCTGGTGGCGCGGGTGGGGAGTGCGATGAAGCAGCCGGAGGCGCCGAACCGCGCCGCGAGTATCTCCGCGGCGGCGAGCGCTGCCTCGGTCTTCCCGTCACCCATCGGGGCTTCGACGATCATGAGCCCCGGTTCGGTCATCTGTTCGGCGTGCGCGATGACGGTGCGCTGGATCGGGTACGGGGTGGCTGCCTCGGGTAGGTCGAACCGCGACTGGAGGATCGTGTCGGCGTCCAGGGTGGACGCGGTCGGCTGCCAGGGGGTGGGTAGGCCGAGTTCGTCCCACGCGGTTTGCACCCGGTCGATATGTATGTGGTCGGTGGTGGGGAACAGTTCCTGGTTGCTGGCGATCCAGTCGGCAACGATGACGATTCCGGTGACCAGCACTTGAACAGGCTGGGGGAGAGGGTGGTCGCGCCAGGCTGGCAGGCGGTCACGTACGCCGACGTGGTCGGTCACCCATTCGAACAATTCTTCCTGTACGGCACGCCACGGCCGGGAACCGAGCAGATATTTCTTGTCACGGATCCCGGCGAGTTCGCTGTCGGACGGAGGCACCCCGTGGTGCCCACCGATGACGGTGCCATAGGTGAAGATTGTTGGCGGTGACCAACCGTGTTTTTGTTCGAGGAGATCTTCGAGTAGTAGCTGGCCGGCGTACGCGTGCGGGGCGTAGCGGCGGTTGTCGTGGACACGGAGATCCAATTCGAGGCCGCACGCGCTCATCGGGCGCATCAGCCAGTCGACCTGGCAGGCGAACGCGGGCGTGGCCTTGCCGATGTCGTGCAATCCCGCGAGCCAACTGACCAGCGGAGCACCGTCGGTCTCGCCGTGGGGAAGCACGGCCGCGATCTGCGTGCGGATGCTGGGACTGAGCCACTCCTGCCACAGCAGCCGTGCCACCGCGGCGGCGTCGGCTAGGTGCCGCCACAACGGAAGCCACCCGGTCCCGGTCTGGCTGGTCTTCCCCCACACGGTGAGCGCCGCGTCGGACAACCCGATCTTCTGTTGGGGGGGCACGCTGTGTATTAGAACGGATGCCGTCACCGGTGCGCCACGCCTGTCGGAGTGACGCCGTCCGTCTGGTTGTGTCGGATTGCCGATTCGATCGGTCGCGGGTCGGGCGGCAGGTGCGGGTAGACGACGTCTACCGTCCGGATTCGAAAACGGATCATGAATTTGCGTTGCCGAAGACCGACCGCCTGGCCCCGTTTCTGTCGGTGGGAGGCGGTAGGTTCGCTGCCACTGGTCCATCGACCCCGGCGGTGAGCATGGAATGAAGTTTTCTCTTATTGACGAACCGTGGATTCTCGCGCAGCGCGTGAACGGCGAGGTGACGCAGGTATCGCTGCTTGATCTGGTCCGGTACGCGCACGAGTTGCGGGCGATCGTGGGGCAGCCAGCGACACAGGAGTTCGCCATCCTCCGGCTGGTCCTCGCGGTGCTCCACGCAGCGACCCGCGGCCCGACGACCGATTCGTGGTCGGATATGTGGCGCTGCGATCGACTACCGGTCGATGCGGTGGGGGCGTACCTGGACCGGTATCGGGAACGGTTTGACCTGTTGCACCCGCGCGCGCCGTTCTATCAGGTCGCTGGGTTGCAGACCGCGAAGGATGAGGTGTTCGGTCTGGAACGTTTGATCGCCGATGTTCCCACCGGGCCGCGCTTGTTCACCGGCCGGTCGGGGGAGGCGCTGCGGCAGATCAGTTTCGGGGAGGCGGCGCGGTGGCTGGTCCACGCGCAGGCGTTCGACGTGTCGGGGATCAAGTCTGGCGCGGTGGGCGATTCGCGGGTCAAGAAAGGGAAGGGGTACCCGATCGGGACCGGGTTCGCGGGCTCGTTGGGGGGTGTTTTCGCCGACGGGGACACCGTGCGCGAGACTCTGCT
>DATEJJ010000974.1:0-4647 GCA_035278125.1 Rugosimonospora sp. | reverse complement strand
AGCACCTGCCGCGCTAAGGCCGCCGCGTCCACGCCGGCGCCGACCCCCCGGTACGCCAACGCGGCCCCAACCACGTACTCTGCCGCGTCGCCCGGCTGCCCCGCCGCCCCCCACTTTCGCCGGATCTCCTTGGCCCGTTCGAGAAACCGCACCAGGTCTGGCCAGGACGGTTCGCGCGTACCGCCGCCGCCAAGCGCGGTACGCAGCACCTCCCGGGCCGCCACCCTTGCCGGGGACAGGCCCCACACCGCGCCGTCACCAGCACCGTCCAGCTCCCGACCCTCGCCGTCCACGCTCAGCAGCCGGCCTGTCCCCAGCGCGTCCCCGTCAGGCACACCCGAGGCGGCGACCGGCATGTCGTAGTACTTGGCCAGCCCGGCCAGCTCCCCCGAGCCAGCGCCATCCGCGACCAGTACCATCCGGGCTCGCAGCGGCTGCACATCCAGCGCCTGCTTCACACCCGCGTGCATCCCCGCCCCGCCCAGGTGCACCCGGATATAGGTTATCGGCGTCTCCCGTACCGGTGGGTTCAATGCCCTGGTCAGCAGCACCTGATCCACCGGCTGGTCCCGCACCCACAGGTATGCATCGGCGTTCGGCATCGCCAGGAAGCGCACGTCACAATCGACCTCCGACACACCTACCTCCCCGCCGTGACCAATGCGCACGCCCCAGACCACGCTGGCACCCCACCCGGTACCGCGAATAGTCCTCCTTTCCGGGGCCCGGGATGTCCGTCGCGAGCAGGCTCACCCCGACCCGCCCGGACCGCGAGCATCCAGGTCCTTGCAGTCCAGCAGCGCCTTGGACACCGCACGAATGTGCTCGGCGGGGTATGCGCCCTCGCGTGTGATCAGCGCCTCCAACAGCTCACGCTTGAATTCCGGCGGCTGCTCATCCCGTTTACCCAGTGCCTGCCACGCCGTGCGGATGTCCTCGACTGCGGACGGATCCACCAGGGCCGCGGCCACCGCGTCGATCAGGCCGGCATACGCCCGCTCCGCAGCGCTGACCTGACCATCGGATGCGGCCGCGACCAGCGCCACCAGGTCCCGAAGGACACCGGGCGGTGCGCCTGCGACCTTCTCGGCCCACAGCGCGTACCGGCCGTTCTGGTCGCGCCCCAGAAGGTCCTGCCCCAGGACCACGGATTCGACCGTTCTCCAGGCGCCGACGCTGAAGGCATCCAGCCGCAGCACCCTGCCGGCCGCGTCGAAGGAGTTGGTGTGGCTCGGCTCCACCCGCCAACCCGCGTCCATCAGGGCATCCAGTGTCTGCGGCGCGCGGGCGTACGCCTCGTCCAGCGGGGTCGCCGGCTCGGCGCGCAGCAGGGTTTCGGTCACCGGGTCCACCAGTGCCCGCACCAGCACTCCGGTCCCGTTGATCTGGGCCTGGTAGAGGTGGGCGCCGTCCCGCAGGAAGTCCCGGCGCAGCGACCTCCCCTCAAATACCACGTGGCTGACGAAGTCGAAGACCTCGTGGGTCGCGCTGTTCTCCGACCTCTCCGACCTCTCCGACCTCTCCGACACATCCGACCCGGCCACGGACTCGGAGTCCGGCGAGCCTTCGGGCGACCACCCCAGGTTCTCAGCGAGTTGGCGGAAGTGGTCGACGTGGCGCGGCGACAGCGGCTCCTCGGCCCACAGCGGCACGCTGCCTTCCTCGGACATCAGGTACAGCAGGTGCACGGCCGCCCCGGTATCCGGGTTGACCACCTGGAAGGCGCCGTCGGGGCGCGACCGGCCCGACACCCGCCGCCGCACCAGCACCCCGGCAAGAGTGTCGCCGGCAGCGTGCGGCGGCAACCCACGTGCCGTCATCGCCTCGGTAACCACCTCCAGCGGCTCGCCGTCCGGGGTCGACGGGGCCCAGCCTCCAAGGTCGCTGGACCACGGGTGGGAGACCGGTGCCTGGCCGGCACCCGGACCGCCCCGCCGCAGCGTCCAGCCGGACTCCTCCAGCCGAGTGCGGGCCGCCGCGTGCGCCGCCCCGACCTCCGCCGCGATGCCGCGCCGCATCTCGCGGCCGGTGGCCAGGAGCGTGGCCAGATCCGGGGTATGCGGAAGCGTGTCCGTCGAGGTGCCGGCCAAGGGGGTACCAACGCCGCCACGCGGCACCCCGTCGGGGCCGTAGAGGTCCACAGCCGGCGCCTCCTCCGCTGCCGATCTCGGGCGGGCCACTGCGAAGGAGCCGTCGTGGTAGGTAGCGATCCAGGCGGCCGAGAACTCGGTCAGCTGCGCGACGGTGAGTTGCTGGCCGGGATACGTGTACCCGGCCGCCCGCGCCAAGGCACTCAGAGCGCGGACATCGGTCGGCCCCACCGGCAACGACGCATGCGGCTCGTCGCCGCGCACCTGCCGGAGCGCCTGCTCAAACTCGTTCCAGCCGACCTGCGGGCGACCAAGCCCGACCACCACCAGCAGCCGCCCGAGGGCATCGAGGTCCCCCGGCCGGATCTGGCCACCGTAAGCGCGCTGGGCCATGCGCAGCGCGATCGCGACCACATTCGCGGCGTTCGCGGCGGAGGTCTGCCCGTGCAGCAGGCCCGCGAGCCAGCGCGCATCCGCGGCCGCGACGCGGAATGCCGGCCTGGGCTCCCGCATCCAGCGCATCAGAGCGGCGTTCAGCAGATTCAGCGTCACCAGGTGGTTGTCGGCTCCGGCGACGGACTGCAGCCGCTCGGTCCAGGCCAGGTGCGTCGGCTCGTACTCGGCGCCGAACACGACCGCCGCCAGCCGCGCCGCGTCGCGCACCTTCACGGCCGGGTCCGCACCCAGGGCCGCGAAGCGCTCCACGGCGCCAGCAAGCCACCGCACATGCTCGGGCCCGAACCGTGCCCTGTTCGACCGGTACTCCCCGAAAAGCTCATCGATCGCGGGTTGCAGGTCCGTCCAGCCGGCTGGCCGGACCGGCAGGACCGATACCAGGCGGACCATGGCGGCCAGGTGGGCGGCCGTGTAACGGGCGCCGAACGCCTGTGCGGTGAGGCCGGTCACCGTCTCCAGGTCGCCCGGCGTGACCGGGGCACCCTTGCCAAGCGCCGCACTGGCGTCCGCCAGCGCGCGGAACCCAGGCCCGCCCAAGTGATCCGGCGCCGCCACCGCGGCCAGCAACGCCATCCGCTCCAGGTCCCCACCCTGTCCCGGGGCCGGGAAGGTACGTGCGGCTGCCGCCACCGCCTCGCGGGGCGCTTCCGGGGCCTGGTCGGCGAGCGCCACCAACCGGCGGACATCGGCCGGAATCAGCGGGAGCCGCCCCGCCCCGAACCCGCCGGCCGCCCGCTCCAGGTCGTCCCACGACACCACCCGCGGCCCGTCCCCGTCCCGCAGCATCACCAGCAGGCGGGCCATGCCGGCCAACTCGTCCTCAGCGAAGGCGAGCCCGTAGGCGGCCGCGGTCAGGTATGCCACATCGCGCAGCACCTGCAACACGTCCGCCTCGCCGTCGGCCTCCACGCCGACCCGCGCCGCCAGCGCCGCGTCACCACCCACACCTGCCACCTCGCCGAGCCGCTCCAGCACCCCCCGCAGCGGTACCCAAACCGGGGCCGTGTTCGCGCCCCAGAACCAGTCGCTGAGCTGCACGCGGCCCAGCGGCGGAATCTCGTTCTCGTGCGAGGTACGCACCGTGGCCTTCGGGAACCAGCGCCGCACCTCCTCCACCCCGGGTTCGGTCTGCTGTGAACCGGGGTAGGTTCGCCGTGCCGGCAGCTCGACGCCGTTCATGTCCACAAAGGACACCCGGGCGCGCAGTGGCGGGTCCAGCCAGTCGTTGAGGGTCTCCAGCATGCCCCGCGCGAGCCAGCCTCGCCCCTCCGCCGGCGTCCCGTCGAGCAGATCGTTCGCCACCGAAAGCTCCAGCCGGTCCGAACCCTCCAGCAGTTGCTCTGCCAGGCGCAGTGCTCCCGTCCGCAACCGCACGTGCTCCGCCGGCGTCCCGGGCCGCTCGGCCACAGCGTTCGTCAGCCGTCTCAGGTGGCGCACCAGGTCTTGCGGGTCCATCGACGCCTGGCCGCCGAACGCGGTGCGGGCCTGCGTCACCATCCGGTACTGCGCCCGCGCATAACCGAACAGTTGCAGCCGCACCCGCTCCCGCGCCGCGGGGCTGGCCTGTAGCGAGCGGTAGTCCCTCAGCTCGACCACTTCCAGCCAGGTGTGCTTGATGTTCCCTCCATCGGTGTCGGGATGCGGCACCACCGTCCGGATGAGGAACACTTCGTCCGGGCCAAACACCTGCTCCGGCCGGGTGGTCAGCGCGTTGGCCCACAGGCTCCGCACCGTGAAGTCCGCGGTAAGGCCATCGAATCCCTCGTACCGCCGGGGTATCGGACCGTCGAGCAGATCGACGGTGCCGCCGCTGCGGTCACCGATCCGATCCAGCAGAGCTGCGTTCTGCCGACTGTAGTCGATCACGAACTGGTGCTCCAGGTCATCCCGGTAGTAAGCATTCACGTCTGTAGCGCGGTTGATGGTGTCCAGGGCATGCCGGTCATGGCGTCGCGGATGGCGGTGATGACGTTGATGCCGTGCTTGCGAGCGGTGGAGATGTAGCCGCGTACGCGCAGCCAGGCGGTGGCGCCGGCGGTGCTGCGGTGGCAGCCGGAGATCTTCAGCTGGGTCTTGGCCGGCCGGAGATCGCGCTCCGCTT
>DATEJJ010000973.1:0-3248 GCA_035278125.1 Rugosimonospora sp. | reverse complement strand
CTGTGGCCGGTGCCGCGTCGGCGGCCGGAGACGCGGTCGTCGGGGACCCGGCCGCGGAGCTGCCCGGCCAGCCTGTGCCGCTGCGCTGCCGGTCCTCGCCGCCGCCCGGCTCGGTCGCCACCTGACTCACCCTCTCCCGATCAGGCCCGGAACAGCCGCCGGCGGATGCCCGCCACGTTGCCGAAGATGCGCACGCCCAGCACCACCACCACGCCGGTGGACAGCTGGGTACCCACGCCCAGCTGGTCGCCGAGGTACACGATGAGCGCGGCCACCAGTACGTTGGACACGAACGACACCACGAACTGCTTGTCGTCGAAGATGCCCTCCAGCTTGGCGCGGATACCGCCGAAGACCGCGTCCAGCGCCGCGACCACCGCGATCGGCAGGTACGGCTGCAGCGCCAGCGGTACCGACGGCTCGAACACCACGCCGAGGGCGACCCCGACCAGCAGCGCGAGTACCGCGAACATCAATGTCCTCCCTGTGCTGAGCGGCCCGCGGAGGGGCGGGCCGGGGTGGCCGGCGGCGCCGACGGGATCGGCTGGGCGTACCGCAACTGGGGATCGGGGGCGGCGGCCAGGGTGATGCCCGACTGCGCGCGTACCGACACGCCCATGCCGAACTCCGTGGCGTACCGGTGGAACCGCGTGCCGGTGTCCGAGCTGTTGAAGCGCTGGTCCAGGTCGTCCGGGCCGATCGCCTGGATCTGGTACGGCGAGACGATCGGCTTGAAGTCCACCAGGATGGTGCTGCCGGCGGTGCGGATGGTCGTGGTGGCGGTCAGCCGCTCGCCGTTGATGGCGATCGCCTCGGCACCGTCGCGCCACAGCTCGTTGCTGACGTCCTGCAGGTCCCGGTCCAGCACCTGGCCGTCGTTCTTGCCGCTGGCCTGCCCGGTCACCGGGTCCACCGGCTGCGGCGCGTCGGTCAGCTGGACCACCACGCCGTCGCCGCGTACCCGGCTCAGCCCGGCGCGTACCTCCAGGTTCCGGATGGCCCTGGTGTCGCCGGCGGTGCCGGCCAGGGCCGCGTCGCGCTCCCGGTTGACCTGGTCGCGCAGCGCGTCGGCGCGCTGCTGCAGCCGGTCCGCCTCGGCCTGCCGGCCGCGCACGTCGGCGACCAGGCCGGCGCGGGCCCGCGCGCTGTCCGGCTGCGCGGCCACGGTCTGCTGGTACGCCACGGCGAGCAGGAACCCGGTGGCGAGCAGCACGACGGTACGCGCGCCGCGCCCGGCCACCCGCCGCCGCGCGGATACCGGTCCCTGCCGGGCACGCCGCTCCGCCGCCTCCACGTACCCCGCGTCTAGCGGGTTGCGGAACATCTCGGTAAGCAGGTCCGGGGCGAACCGCCGTCCAGCCATCAGACCGCCCCCTCGCATGCATGCGAGCGAGGGGCCGGTCTGACCTCTCCAGCCGTGCCCTCGCGCAAGCGCTCGGTCATTGGACCGCCCCCTCGCATGCATGCGAGCGAGGGGCCGCTCTGACCTCTCCAGCCGTGCCCTCGCGCAAGTGCTCGGCCATCAGACCGCCCGGACCCGTCTGGCGGTACGGATCAGGCCGGCCGCCTGGATGAGGTAGAGCACGCAGGCCGCCCAGTACAGGCCCAGGCCCCACAGCGCCAGGCCCCAGCCCGCCGGTTCGGCCACGTGCGCCGCGGCCTGGCTGGCGTGCGCGAGCAGCAGCACCGGGAACGCGAACAGCAGGATGAACGTGGCCGTCTTGCCGAGGTAGTGCACGGGCAGCGGCTCGTACCCGTACCGGCGCAGCACCAGCAGGCACAGCAGCAGGACCAGGTCGCGCAGCAGCAGGGCGCCGGTGAAAAGCCACGGGGTGACCCCGCGGGCCGAGAAGGCGAGCAGGGTGGCCAGGATGTACAGCCGGTCGGCCAGCGGATCGAGCAGCTCGCCGAGCCGGCTGACCTGCTGCAGCCGGCGGGCCAGGTAGCCGTCCACCCAGTCGCTGGTACCGCCCACGGCCAGCACCACCAGGGCCACGATGTCCGCGTGCGCCGCGAGGAACAGGTACAGGAACAGCGGTACGCCGGCCAGCCGCAGGAAGCTCACCAGGTTGGGTACCGTCCACACCCGGCGCGGTGCCGCAGTTGTCATCGGGGACAACACCCTCCCCCGGCCTACGCGCCGACAATCGGACACACACGTTCTCGCCGGCCACCGGGGGCCGGGTGATGTCCACGGGTTGTTTGCCGTGCCACTATAGCGGGTTCGAGTCGATCTTCCTGGCGCCAGGGTGCGCAGCCGCCCGGGCCGTCAGCCCGCCTCCACCCGGCTCGCGTCCAGCAGCTCCAGCAGCGCCGGGCGGTGCAGGTCGGCGACGGGTGCGAGCAGGTCCGGGTGGCGCAGCAGCGCGGCGGCGTGCCGGTCGCACGCGTCCGGTGCGGTCAACCGGCGGAAGTCCGGCGGCCCGTCCCGCCGCGGGTCCCTCGCCACGACGGCCACCGCCGCGGCGGCGAGCGCGGCGTCGCCGAGCAGGCACGCGGCCCAACTGGCCAGCACCTCGTCGACCCAGCTGCGCCAGTGCTCCGGCTGCGAGTCCGGCTCCGGATCCGTGCCGGCCAGCCAGTCCAGCCGCCCCGCGCCGCCCGGCCCGAGCAGCAGTACCAGCTCCACGTCCACCGGATCCGGGTAGCGCAGCAGCCCGGCCACGCCGACCGCCTGGCGGGCCTGGCGCTCGGCCAGGATCGCGCTGAACGTGCCGCCCGGCGCCGGGTACGCCCGGGTCAACCAGGTCGCGGTGGCGGCGACGACCGGGGACAGGTCGAACGTCACGTCGACATCCTCACTTCCACGCCGGGCCGGGAGGGTCCGGCGCGAGCGGATGGGCAAGACTACCGTCCGTCGCCGCCGCCCCGGCGGGCCGGGGTCACCGGGCGTATGTCATCACATCGGGTAACCAGGTCGAGCGTGCCGCGAGCCGGATGGTGCCGGGGTAGGGTCGGGCGACGGCGGCGGCGCGCCGCCCGGACCAAGGCGGGGGAGACCACGATGCCCAGCGACCGCGGTACCGGCGGGGCAGCGCCCGACCCCGCGGCGCGCCGCCTGCGCGAGGCGGCGGCCAGGTTCACCGAGCGCTACGAGGACATCCTGCCGCCCGAGGTGGTGGCCGCGGTGGTGTGGGCGGCCGCCGAGGACATGACCGGCGCGCTGCCGGGCGGTACCGAGCCGGCACCGGATCAGGTCACGCAGATCGTGGCGCGGGCCGGGGCCGACCTGGCCATGGCGGCCGGCG
>DATEJJ010000972.1:0-2042 GCA_035278125.1 Rugosimonospora sp. | reverse complement strand
GCTGCTCCGGCCGGGCGGTGAACCGGCGCAGTTGCACGGCCACCGGCTCCGGCCAGGCGCGCCGCAGGTTGGCCGGGCGCAGCCACACTCCCTCCCGCAGCTCGGCCAGGCGCAGCACGGCCAGGTCGGCCCGCAGTTGCGCGCGCTCCGCCGGACCCCGCCCGCTCCCGCTCACCACCGCGAACTCCCAGTCCCCGCGCCAGGCCCGGGTCTGCGGCGCGATCGCGTCGTCCTGGCGGCGCTGCCGCTCCACCAGCCGATCGCTGAGCCGGTAGTCCGTGCCGTCGCGGGACAGGTCGCCCGCGGCCACCATCCGGCTCAAGGCCACCCGCAGCGTGGGCTCGGCCACGCCGAAGGGCGCGACGCTGCGCACCAGGTCGCGCGCGGGCAGCTGCGGCGGGTGCGCGCCGAGCAGCAGGCTCAGCACCACCGACCGGGTGGACAGCGGCCGCAGGCCCAACTGGACGGAGCCCGTCATCGGCATCTCACTCCATAACGGAATTGCTGCGGCTGTAGAGCGGATGTAACATCCGTCCATGGTAGCCGCGCTCGTGCCCGAGGGATACACCACCCACCGGGTGACCAACCAGCCACCCCCGCTCGTGCCGTACGACGCCTCCGCCGACACCGCCCTGCTGGAGGGGCTGCGCCGCGAGGAGGCCGGCTGGGCCGAGGAGGACCTGCGCCGGCTCGGCCGGCTCGCCGGCGGCGACGAGGCGCAGCTGTGGGCGGAGCAGGCCAACCGGCACGAGCCCGAGTTGCGCACGCACGACCGGTTCGGCAACCGGATCGACGAGGTCGAGTTCCACCCCAGCTGGCACAGCCTGATGCGGGTGGCCGTCGCCGAGGGCTGCGCCGCCTCGGCCTGGGCCGAGCAGCGTCCCGGCGCGCACGCCGCCCGGGCCGCCCGGCTGCTGGTCTGGGGCCACACCGAGGCCGGGCACACCTGCCCGATGGCCATGGTGTACGCGGTGGTACCCGCGCTGCGCCACCAGCCCGACCTCGCCGACCGGTACGAGCCCCTGCTCACCAGCCGCGTCTACGACCCCGGGCTGCGGGCACCGGAGACCAAGCGCGGGCTGCTCGCCGGCATGGGCATGACGGAGAAGCAGGGCGGCTCCGACGTACGGACCAACACCACCACCGCCACCCGTACCGCCGAGCCGGGCGTGTACACCCTGCGCGGGCACAAGTGGTTCACCTCGGCGCCCATGTCCGACCTGTTCCTGGTGCTCGCCCAGGCACCGGACGGGCTGTCCTGCTTCCTGGTGCCCCGGGTGCTGCCCGACGGCAGCCGGAACACGTTCCGCATCCAGCGGCTCAAGGACAAGCTGGGCAACCGCTCCAACGCCTCGTCCGAGCCGGAGTTCGACGGTACCGTCGCCTGGCTGGTCGGCGCCGAGGGGCAGGGCATCAAGACGATCATCGACATGGTCAACCACACCCGGCTGGACTGCGTGGTGGGTACCGCCACGCTGATGCGGCGGACCCTGGTCGAGGCGGGGCACCACGCGCGGTACCGGTCGGCCTTCGGGGCGCCGCTGCTGCACCAGCCGCTGATGCGCAACGTCCTCGCCGACCTCGCGCTGGAGTCCGAGGCGGCCACCACGCTGGCCCTGCGGCTGGCCGGCGCCACCGACCGCGCGCTGCGTGGCGACGCCGCCGAACAGTCGTTCCGCCGCATCGCCACCGCCACCGCCAAGTACTGGGTGACCAAGCGGGGACCGGCGTTCACCGCCGAGGCGCTGGAGTGCCTGGGTGGCAACGGGTACGTGGAGGATTCCGGCATGCCCCGGCACTACCGGGAGGCGCCGCTGCAGTCCATCTGGGAGGGTTCGGGCAATGTCAACGCGCTGGACGTGCTGCGCGCGCTGACCCGGGAGCCGGCCACCGCCGCGGCGCTGCTGGACGAGCTGTCCCTGGCCCGGGGCGGGGACGCGCGGTTGGACGCGGCGGTGGCGCGGCTCGCCCTGGCACTGTCCGATGTGGACGCCGGGGGAGCGCGGCCGGAGCCAGGGTCCGGCGTAGGCGGGCGCCCCCAA